>NZ_DF968349.1:0-23718 GCF_001270025.1 Streptomyces azureus
CGCCCCCGCTCATGGCTTCCTACTGGCCGACGAATCGTCGCACATACTCGCCAAATGAGATGACGTCTTAGGAGTTCGGTCCGGGCCTTGTCCGGGGGCGGCAACGCTCAGTCGGGTCGAACGTGCCGGGCTGTGCATGGGGTCTGGCGTCCGGTGCCGTTGATGTCACCCGTGGATGTCAGCCGGAGCTAGCGCTTCTTGCGGAACCTGCGCTTCACGTGCCCGGGCGTATGTTGAGCTCAACAGTGTGGACCTCGATAGGCTCGATTGCTGTCAATGCTGCTCTAGGCGGGCGTGGTTGGAGAGCGATGCCTCGATACGTGAGAGTCAGGATCGTTACGCCAGAGGAGGAGGAAGCCCATCGGAGAGCTGGCATCGTTCTCGCATCTGTAGCGATTGCGACTGCTGTTCAGATGGCGGGCATCTTCTACCTCTCCAGGGCGCTGCAAGGCGGGCATCTTGGGCACGCCTCGCTAGGGTCGCTCTGCGTACTCCTGGCGGCTTGGGTCGCTCAACTCGTGGATGCCAAAGGCCGCCGTCGTCCGTTCAGGGCGCGGAGGTTCATTCTCAGCGTCTGTCTCTCGTTCGCCCTCGTACTTGCCCTGCCCAACCTCTTCTGAGGAATCCTGGCGTGCTACTCGCCGACGGCGTCTCTTCAAGTATCGCGTCATGCATGGCGGGGTTGCTGCAGAGCGCTAACTTGGAAGATCGCGTAATGCGGGTTGTGCTTGACCTGCGGATTCGCTGACCTGCGTGTTTCCGGGCCGCTCGCCGAGACTCCCCGCTGTTCCCCCTGCCGCGCCCTGTGATCGGGCACCCGTGGGGTACAGATGCCCTTCTCCCGGCCTGATGGCCCGATGGTGGTCCCAGGTACCTGCCTGCTTTCCATTCGTCGCTACAGGCGGCGTCTATCGCGCAGGTATGGCGGTACGAGGAACCTGGGCCGGTTGAATACGGCTATCGAGGCGATCACGACCCAGCAGGCCAACATCAGGATGAAGAACACGGTCCCGGTGGTCTCCAGGGGGCCGCGAACGGTGCTCCAGGTATCGGCTCCGAGAGCTGAGATCATCATGAGGGCCAGGCAGGTGAACATGGCGGCGACGGGCACGATGCCGCGCGTGACTGCCCAGGCCCCACGCCTGCCGAGCCGGTTCCACCCGTCGGCCTGCGCCCGCGCCCGGTGGGGGTCGCGCCACACCATGACGGCACTCCGCACCATGTACCCGGCCAGAGTGATGAACCCAACACCGACCACAATCCCCATGAGCCTCCCTGCTCGGGATGGTAGCCGACCGCCCCAGCCACAGAGGGTGTCTCCTACCTCATGCCCGCAGCTCGCCAGCGCGCCGCCGGGCGCGGCCAGCCGGGGCGCAGACAGGAGGCAGGCCGCGCCGCAGAGGCGGCGCGCGCCCGCGCCGTGCGCGGGCCTTGAACCAGTAGAGAAGGTTGTAACTCAGTCGGCAGCGCGGGGTCTGTCCGGTCCCGGTCGAAGGGCGGTCAGCTGCTCTTGGGCAGCAGGTGTGGAGCGTGGATCTCGACCGCTTCTATGAGCTCTCGCTTCGAGGGGTTCACCATTGCTCGGTCGGCCACGGTCACGGTGGGCACAGTCTCGTTCCCGTTGGCGACTGACCGGACGAATGCCGCAGCGTCCGGGTCTCGCCAGATGTTCACCTTGGTGTATTGGAGCCGGGTGAAGCGCAGTTGGGTAAGCAGCTTCATGCAGTACGTACACATGGGGCGCCAATAGACGACTACGCCGCCTGGCTCTTCGGACACCGATCTCTCCCTCGTTTCCACGCATGCTCGTCGATCAGCGCCGAACCATCGTGCATCAGCGGAGGCGTTGCGTGCCCGCGTTGGGTTGGAAGTCGTGTGCGCAGGATGGAAGGTCAGTGCTATAGCGGTGCGCGAGCGGCGGGAAGACCACTGGCCGGATGGTCCAGGTGATGCGGGTGCTGGCGTGGGTGACAGAGACGGTGCAGGAAGGACCCCACGGCGCCGCTGTGTCTGCTGACTTGCCGTACCTCTGCCCGCTCTCTGTATCGCGCCCCACCGCTGACACCGGATGCGGCAGGTTGCCGCCTGAGCCAAGGCGGGGGAGAAGTGGCAGGAGTCGGCCTACGTCCTCACCACCCGGACCGGCCGTCCGGTCGAGCCGCGTAACGTCTACCGCTCCTTCACCCGCGTCGCCCAGTCCGCCGGCCTCCGCGTCATCCGGCTGCACGACGCCCGGCACGGCACTGCCACCCTCCTCACGGCGGCCGGGGTCGCGCCCCGCGTCGTGATGGAGATCCTCGGTCACTCCCAGATCAGCATCACCATGGACGTCTACACCCACGTCGTCCAGGACACGCAGCGCGAAGCCATGAGCCACATGGACCGGCTGCTCAGGAGACGCCCCATCCTTGAGTGACTGCCCGCGTTGATGTCAGAAGTGGATGTCAAAGGCCCGGCACCTCCGAAATTTCGGAGGTGCCGGGCCTTTGGCCTGGTGCCCCCGGCAGGATTCGAACCTGCGACACCCGCTTTAGGAGAGCGGTGCTCTATCCCCTGAGCTACGAAGGCGAGGCTTGATCGAAACCTTGCACGGAACTCGGTGAAGTGCCCGTGGCCAGGTCTCTCTGTCAAGCCCTGAGCGTCCTGGAGGCGACCGCTGTGGCGCGTGGACAGGCTGGGCCTGGTGACATGCCGCAGCGCCCGCCGGGGCGCTCGATCCACAGGGTACCGGATCGGGGCTCGGGCGGGCGCTGGTGTTGGTGGGTGGGCGGTGGGGTGCTCAGGCGGTGGGGCTCAGCAAGGGTGACCCCTCTTCGGCGAGGACGAAACCGAGGGTGATGAGCAGGCGCCCGTTCCACAGTGAGGCGTCGAGCTGGGTGCGGTCCGACTCGGCGTCGCTGCGGTAGGGGTGGACGAGCCGGTGAGTGCGGGTGTACTCGGGGACTGCTGGAGGTGCTCGGGGATGCGAATCACGAAGCCGGCCGGGTCAGCACTTCCAAGTCGCCCAGTACCACTTGCCCTTCATCGAGCCGTCCGAGTTCATCACCGGCGTGGCGATCTGGACACCCGTGGAGCCCTTGCCGGGGTAGTACCAGAAGTAGTGGCCGTGCTTGCGCTTGCCGTAGTGGACCTCCAGCCACCCCTCGGATTTCCGCCAGTACGGCGCGAACCAGTACCCGCCCGCCATATGGGGCGGGATGACGCCCTTGAGCGTGGTGCCGGCGCTGGTGGTCCTGCCGACCTCCCACTTCTCCGTCTGCGACAGGCTGGCGGACATGCCCCCTTCGAGCACGTCCGAGAAGCCGGCCTTGACCTCCACCTTCGTCTCCTGCTGGAAGGAGTACGAGGTGCTGCGGTCGGTCCTGAAGGCGAGGTCGAAGCCCAGGTCCCTGCTGCCCGCGCAGTTGTACACGGGGTTGCCGACCTGACGCCGCTTGCCCAGCTGGGTCCACGCGTTGACCTCGTGGTACTGGCACAGGTCGGTCTTGCCGTTGTTGCAGTCCCAGATCACGTCGGGCTTGTCGTCGCCCCAGCCAGGGCTGGTGTTGGCGCCGGCCGTGCCCGTGGAGAGGGGGATCAGTGCCAGGGCGAGGGCCGATGTCAGCACGGCCGTCCGGCGGCGGCCGGTCTTCCGGATCTTCATGGGTGGTTCTCCCGTCGGATTCCTCGACCCGCTGGTCGGGTCGGCCACTGCCCCGGCCGAGGGGGGAGTCGGACCGGGGCAGCGACGGGTCGATCGTCAGGCCCGGGGGGTTGATCGGCCAGCCTTTCCATCAGGTCAATCAATCGCCTCTGACCAGGGAAATCAATGCCGGACGGGTCAGTCGTCGCACACCTCGCGATACGGCACGTCACGCGCGTACGTCTGCCACTGCGCCCGAGTGAGGTCGCCGCCGCCCGCTCGCGCGCACACCGACTCGACGGCCTTCGACGGGTGGATCGTGTAGCGCTGGAGGGGTACGTGCGCGCTCCCCGCGTACACCGTGGAGCTGTCCCTGGCGAACGCCACCGTGTCGATCGCCTCGCCCGGTGTCGTCAGCGGACCGCCGATCGGCTGCTGCGTGGCGATGTCCCACAGCTGGAGAGTCCCCGCCTCGCCGCCCACCGCCAGCGTGCTGCCGTCAGGGCTTACGGCGAGGGCGCTGACGGCCTCCGAGGTGTCGCCGAGGAGTGAGTCGGAGATGCCCTCCGGGAGTGTGGGGAAGACGCTCGGCAGGACTCCCGCCCGCTGCCGCAGCGTCCCGTCCCACAGCGCCACCCGGCCCGTCTGGTCCCCCGCCGCCAGCCGCGAACCGTCGGGGGAGAAGGCGAGGGCGCC
Source organism: Streptomyces azureus (assembly GCF_001270025.1). NCBI lineage: Bacteria > Bacillati > Actinomycetota > Actinomycetes > Kitasatosporales > Streptomycetaceae > Streptomyces > Streptomyces azureus. Next base: position 4,319 of record NZ_DF968349.1, read on the forward strand.
GAGCTCTTCGCCCTGGACGAGGTCCTGTCCGGCGACCTTGCCGCCGGGCAGGACCGCCGAACGGTTGTCGCCGGCCAGGAGCCCGCCGTCGGGGCGGACGGCGAGGTGGTGGCTGGACAGCGCCGGGAGGACCGCCGTCCTGCGGTGGTGCGCGGTGTCCCAGACCTCGTTGCTCAGCGTGCCTTCGGCCAGGGTGCGGGCGGCGTGGAGCGTGCGGGCGTCCGGGCCCAGGGCGAGCGTGATCACCGCCCCGTCCGGCCCGCCCGGCGCCAGATCCACCGTCGTGCGGGCCCGTCCCCGCGTGACGTCCCAGATCGTGATGCGCTGCGCGGACGCCTCGCTGCCCGGGGCCGAGACACCGTACGCGAGCGACGTGCCGTCGGGGCCGAAGGCCAGCAGGGCAAGGGTCTGCTCGGCGTCCACCGGCCGGGAGGGGTCGCGGGAGACGGGGAGCGGCGGGGACGGCAGCGTCCGCAGCAGCCGCCCGTCGCGGGTGTCGCGCAGTTCGAAGACGTAGCGGTCGCCGGTGCGCCGGGCGGTGGCGACGGTACGGCCGTCCGGGCCGATCAGCACCCTGTCCAGTGGCTGGTCCTGCCAGGCGGAGGTCACGGCCGTCGCGACGTCCAGCGAGTGCACCGTGCCGCCCTCCAGATACCGCAGCACCGGGTGGGCCGGGTCCCAGGCCAGAGCGCCGTACAGATGCTGGTTGTTGAGGGGGTGCCGGAACACCGGGGCGTCGACGCCCAGCCGCCACACCCTGAGCTCCTCCCCGTCGGCGGTCGCCAGGAAGTTCCCGTCCTTGCTGAAGGCGGCCAGCTTCACCCCCGCGTCGTGCAGTTCGGCCAGCTGCCGCCCCGTCCGGACGTCGAAGACGCGCACGCCGGTGCCGTTCACGGCGGCGAGTCTCTTCCCGTCGTCGAGCACCAGCTGTGCCCGCTCGTCGCCGCAGACCTCGCCGCCGTGCTCCCAGCGCCCGGGCACCGTGCGCCCGCTTCGCAGGTCCCGCACCCGCAGCCCGTCACCGGCATGGCAGAACGCGACCAGTCGGCCGTCCGCGCTGGGGGCCACGGTCGCCGACTGCGTCTCGAACAGCAGCCTGCCGTCCGCGTTCGAACGCACCTGCACCCGGAAGTCGTCCACGCCGCTCACGGCGTAGCTGCTCCCGGCGAAGTCCACGAGGGACGACGCCGGAAGCCGGTCACCGCTCCACCGTCCGGCGGCCGTGTCCCACAGCCGTACGCCGTCGTCCGCGTGGACCGCCAGCAGCCGGCCGTCCGGACTCGCCCCGAGCACCAGCCCGCCCACCGGCACCCGTCCCGAGGCGATCCGCCGGTGCCGTGCCACGTCCCAGGTCCGCCAGGTACGGCCCTCGACGCTGAGCAACGTGCGACCCGAGTCCGTCAGATAGCGGGAGGCGCTGTCGCCCGGCGCGTGATCGCTGAAGGTGTCCAGTTCCTGCTGGCCAAGTGAGCCCAGCAGGGCCCGCCGGGTCTCCGGCAGGCGGGCCACCCGCCACGCGGCGACGCCCAGGAGCTGCGCGACGCGAGGTTCGGTCGTGCGCAGGGCGTCCGCGACATCGGCGATCCGGCGGGCCACGTCGTCGGTGCGCCGGTGCTGGTTGTCCCGGCGCTGTGTCCAGGCGGCCAGACCGGCGACCAGCGCCACCACGAGGACGGTCGACAGCATGCCCACCGCGGCCCGTGCCCGGCGTGTGGAGCGGGCGGCGGCCCGGGCTTCCGCATCGCGGACGTCGAGCGTGGCGGTGAGGAACGCCCGTTCCGCCGAGGTCAGTGCGGGGTCCCGCTCGTGGTCGGGGAACAGCTCCTCCGCGCGGGCCAGCCGGGTGCCCCGGTACAGGGCGCCGGGGTCGCGGTCGTGCTCCAGCCATGTGCGGGCGGCGTCGGTCAGCTTCCGGTGGTGGCGCAGCCGCTCGCGGTCCTCCTCGATCCAGCCGTGCAGCCGGGGCCAGGAGGTGAGCAGGGCCTCGTGGGTGAGGTGGACGGCTTCCTCGTCGACGGTCAGCAGGCGGGCGCCGGACAGCCGCTCCACCACCGGCGGCACGTCAGGGTCCCCCCACTCCTCCAGTTCGGACCGGGAGAGCGGGCGGCGGGTGTCGGGGGTACCCTGTCCGGGTTCGACGAGCCGCAGCAGCAGGCGGCGGGCGGTGTGGGCCTGTGCCGACGACAGCTGCCCGTACACCTCCTCGGCGCTGGCCGCGATCGCACCGCGCACTCCACCGACCGCCTCGTACGCGGTCAGCGTCAGCATCCTGCCCTTGCGGCGGCGCCAGGTCTCCAGCAGGGCGTGCGACAGCATCGGCAGTCCGCCGGGCTCGTCGAGCACCTCCTCGACGAGCCGCGCGGTCAGCTCCCGCTCGACCAGGAGCCCGACCGCCTGCGCGGGCTTGACCACCGCCTCCCGCAGCTCGTCCGCGGTCATCGGGCCGACCAGCAGTCCGGCGCCGCGCAGGGCGTCCGCCAGGTCGCGGTGCTCGGCGCAGCGGGCGTAGAAGTCGGCGCGTACGGCGATGAGCACCCGGAGTCGGTTGTCCGGCTTCCGGGCGGCCAGCAGCAGGTCGATGAACCGCGCCCGCTCCTCCCGGTCCCGGCAGAGGGTGAAGACCTCCTCGAACTGGTCCACCACCACCCAGCTCTCCGGCTCGTCCTGCGCCGGGGCCAGCAGGTGGCCGTACTCGGAGGCGGGCCGGGGCCCCGGGGTGAGGATCCGCAGGACTGCCGGGGAGCCCAGTTCCAGGATCTTCTCCCGCAGGCGGGGGATGAGTCCGGCCCGCAGCAGCGAGGACTTCCCGCTGCCGGACGCGCCGAACACCACCGCGAAACGGTGCTCGCACACCAGCTCCTGCAACTCCTCCACCAGCCGGTCCCGGCCGAAGAACAGCGCCCGGTCGTCGGGCTCGAACCGCGCCAGTCCCCGATACGGCGGCACCGCGTCCTCGTCGTCCTCGCGCGCGGTGCCCGCGGCCTCCGCCTGAGCCGCCTTCCACCGGGGCTCCCACTCGGCCGGGTCTCCTCCGCAGGCCCGCACATACCCCTGGACGACGGCGAGCGACGGCAGGCGTTCGCCGGCCGCGGCCTGGGACAACGTCGTGGCCGAGAACCCCGCCGTCCTGGCCATGGCCCGGTAGGACGGGCCACCGGCCGTCCGGCGCAGCTCCCGGAGCTCGTGCGCGAGCCGCGGCACGGGGCCGGCCGTCGGGTCCAGCGGTCTTTCCGGGCGCCCCATGCGCATACCTCCGTACAGCCAGGCGAAAGCGACATTGAGCGTGATGAACACACAAGACGCCCGACAACGCCCAGGTTGCCCACGGGCGGCGTGCAGGTGTTGCGGCATGTGAAGTCAATCAATCCCCTTTCGCCCACAGGATTGATTGACCTGACAAAAGGGACGTGCCAATCAAGGTTCCGGTTGCGAACGTCGGTGGGGAAAGGCCGGTATCCGGCACACCCAGCACGGGGAGAACAGCGCAATGTCCCGATTTCAGGTCCTCCGCAGGCTTCGTACCTCGGCCGTCGTGCCGGCAGCACTCGTCGGCGCCCTGGCCGTCACCGGCATGAGCGGACTCACCGAGACGCACCACACATCGCTCGGGCAGGAGGCCCAGCTGGTCAGCGACTCCATACCGACCGACGGTAAGAGCTACGACCTGACGACCGGCGTCCACTCGGACCTCGCCCGCCGGTACGACGCCCTCATCAACGACATCCGCGACCGGGTCGAGGGCACCCGGCTCTACGGCAACATCATTCTCGCCCGGAACCAGGACGACTACTTCCCGGTCACCCTGGCCATGGGCCGCAGCCAGGTCACCCTGGTGTTCAACGCGAGGAACCTGTACATCGTCGGCTGGCGCAACCACGAAACGAACACGTACTACCGGCTGGGCCACGGGCCCGCGACCATCGCCGGGGCCAGGGCGCGCAACCTGAACTGGCTCAACTACAACAACATGGAGGGGGCCGCAGGCAACATCAGCCGGGGCAGCCTGGGCATCTCCCTGGGCACGATCCAGGGCTCGATCAGCGACCTGGGCGGCCAGCACTACACGGCGGCCGGCCGGGACCAGGCACGGGCCCTGCTGATCCTCACCCAGGCCTTCGCGGAAGGTGCCCGCGCCGACTTCATCTCCTACCGCGTCAGCCAGGCGATCAGGGGCGGCCACAGTTACTACCCCGGAGAGTCGTCGACGATCAGCAGCAACGGGTCGAACTCGGGCGGAAGCATGATCGACGTGACGGGCCTGGACTTCGAGAACGACTGGAGCGACCTCTCCAGGGCCGCCCAGAACGCGCTCCACAACCACGCCGCCCCCCGTTTCCGCATCGGGAACGGTTACCTCACGACGCTGTCGGCCATCGACGCCCAGCTGGCCGTGGCCCTCCACCACAAGTTCTGAGGCCACCGCGACGAGCAACCCCCGGCGGGACACTTCCCATCCCGCCGGGGGCACCAAAGGAAAGTCGTCACCTGCTGATCACTCCGGACACCACTGGACCAGAGGGATGCGCGAGATCTCGCGCGTCTCTCACACTTGCCTGCGGCGCCCTGGCGGGCATCGTCCCCTGCAGCCGTCTTGGCCTGGTGCACCAGGAGCAGCCGCTCGCCAGTCCTGGTGCCTACGCACTACAGGCCGACCCGGGCCGGGGCGGGCTTGACCGGGAGTGTGGTGACCTGAGCTGCAGCCGGGCTGTCCCGCCGTCGGCGGCGGGCGGCGGACCGCCTGCGGAACGAGAGTCCGGCAATGGCCGCCTCGGCGCCCCTGAGAGGCGCCGGAGCGAATGAAAGCGGCGGGCATGGAGCGGAAGGCTCAACCATGGCGCCGCTGTGCGGCCAAGAGGCGTGGGCGGGAGGGAGGCTGACGGCCTGTGACCTGCAGCGATGCCGACGGCGTTCCCAGATCGCCCGAAGCGCGTTCTGAGTGCAGAGAGGCCGCCCTCTCTGACCTGCGCTCTCAGAGTTTCGATCAAGCCCCACGAAGGCGGTGGCATCGGGCGCAAGCAGCGCCGTGCCAGTGGTCTGGGAAGGCCACAGGCGTCACCGTACCGGATACGGGTCGGGTGGGTGCGGGGGTCAGGTCAGGGCGACATGGGTGAAGCGGCCGGCGGTGTGGAGGTCCGACTCGATGCGGGTGGCTGTTGAGGTGAGTTCGGGGAGTAGGTCCGTTACGCATTCGCGTCGGGTGTGGCGGCTGGCGTGCATGGCTGTGTTCAGGGCGGCCACCACCCTTCCCGAGCGGTCGCGGATCGGGACCGCGAGGGAGCGGAGGCCCTCTTCCAGTTCCTCGTCGACCAGGGCGTAGCCCTGGGAGTGGATCGAGGTCAGCTGTCCTTGGTCCCGGTGTGTGTCCGCCAGCAGGACTCGGCCCAGTGCCGTCGCGTGCGCCGGCAGGCGTGTGCCCACCGTGATGTTCACGCTCATCACCCGGCCCGTCGCCACCCTGGCCGTGAACTGGATCTCCTCGCCCGATTCAGAGAGCACCGCCAGCGACGTCGACTCGTGGATGCGGGACGTCAGGTCGGACAGGTGGGGCTGGGCGATCTCGGGCAGGGATGTGCGGGAGAGGGGTGGGAAGCCGAGGGAGAGGACCCGGGGGGTCAGGGTGAAGGTGCGGGGGCTCGGGGTGGTCACCAGGTCCAGGTGTTCGTAGGTGATCAGGGCCCGGCGGGCCGTCGCCCGGGCCAGGCCCGTCGCCTGGGCCACCTCCGTGAGGGTCAGCTCCGGCCTGCCCTCGCCGAAGGCCGTGAGGACCGTCAGGCCACGGGCCAGGGATTCGATGAAGTCGCGGCCCAGCCGCTGCTTGGACGCGCCCGTCCAGAGAGCGAGGTTCGAGGGGGGCGGGCCGGTCTCCGGGGGTGGCGTGCGGCGCAGTTCGCGTTCCATCTCCGTCACCGCCGAGCGCAACCTCGGCAGCAGGGTCGTGCGCAGGTCGTGTGCTGTGTGCCGGCTCGTGTGGCTGACCACGCTCGCCACGCATGCGATCTTTCGGCGGTCGCCAGTGTGTGGGGACCTGACCGGGACCGAGACCGCCACCAGGCCCGGTTCGATCAGTTGGTCGTCCAGGGCCCAGCCGTTCGCTGCCGCCTCTTCCGTGCGGGCGACGAAGGCCTCGTCGTCTCGTTCGTCCGCTCCGTACTTGCGCGGCGGTACGGCCGTGAAGGACAGGTCCCTCGGGTCCGACGCCCTGCGGTCCCGCCAATGTCGCCAGTCGGTGTCCGTCCACTCCGTCGCGAACAGCGGGCCCGGCGCGGTGCGTTCGGCGGGGAGCAGGTCACCGATGCGGAAGCTCAGGGACATCGCGCGGCGGCGGGTCGCCTGGTGGATGAAGCGGATGCCGTCGCGGTCGGCCACCGCGAGGGAGACCGACTCGTCCAACTCGTCTGCCAGGGCGTCCGCTCGGGCGGAGAGGAGGGCGGGGAGGCGCAGGGCCGAGAGGTAGGCGTTGCCCAGCTCCATCAGGCGCGGGGTCAGGTGCACGTCCCGGCCGTCCACGCGGACGTAGTCCATGCGGGCGAGTGTGGCGGTGATGCGGTCGACCGTGGAGCGGGCGAGGCCGGTGGCCCGTTCGAGGGCGCTGAGGCTCAGCGTCCCGTCCGCCTCGGTCAGCTCCCGCAGGACCGCGATACCGCGGATCAGCGGCGTGACCGCCTCCGCAGGTGTGGTCTCCGCCCGGACGGCCTCCGCAGGGGTGGCCTCCGCAGGGGTGGTCTCCGCCCGGACGGCCTCCTCAGGCGTGGCCTCCCCGGCGGCGTCGTTCATGGGCTTCGCTGGCATCGGCTCTCCGGTACGGCGGTCGCGGCGCAGGGCTACCGTAGTCCCGAACGGGCACCTGCCTGAGCGTCGAGTGCCGTCACGTCCGTGGCTGGCCCCGCGTCACCCGTACCCGGTAGTCCCCCGCCAGATCCGCCCCCACCACTCTGATCACGACCCCCCTCCGCGGATCCCTGAACGTCTCGCCCGGCGCGAGCGGCGCGTCGGACAGCTCCGCATGCACGTTCGGCGCGCGCGTGCAGCCGCCGCTGTCGCGGCGGGAGTCGTAGACGGTGACCGGGCCCATGCCCGTGTCCACCTCGGCGTCGACCTTGTAGACCAGGATGCCCGGGCGGCACACCGACTCGTCGTTGCCGGCGCGGGTGCGCAGTTCGACGGCGTAGCCGGATCTGCTGTCCAGGGGTACGACGACCAGCTTGGAGCCGCCCGCGCGGGCCAGCGGCGTCAGGGTGTACTCCGTGGTGCCGGGGGCCGATACGCAGTGCACCTGCGCGGCGTCCAACCAGCCGAGCTTCCACTTGTGCCAGCCGAGGAGGTCGTTGTTGGCGCCCCAGTCCTCGCTCATGATGTCCCAGTGGCCGACCGCGCCCCCGCCCTCCGCGGTGTACAGGTCGGGCAGGCCGAAGACGTGGCCGTTCTCGTGGGGGAGGACGCGGTAGCCGGTGCGGCCGTAGGAGCCGGAGCCGTCGTCCTGGCGGGAGTAGACGAAGGAGGCGTTGGCCACGGGTATGCCGTCGGCTCTCGGGGCCTCGGGGTTGCCGGCGAAGGTGACCGAGAGGACGGTGTCGAGGGCGGAGGGGCCCGCGTTCGGGGTGACCAGCACGTTCAGCAGGTCGTACGCGCGGAAGTCCACCTTCGGGTCGGCCGCGGCCACGAGGTCCTGGACCAGCGTGCGGTAGCCGGGGTCGAAGGGGGCGCCGCGCTCTATGCCGTACTCCTGGAAGGACTTCGGCATCCGCAGCCACTGAGGGATCGGGGTCTCGGGGCGGTAGTCGAGGCGGCCGTAGGAGCTGGTGCGGAACCAGTGCCGGGTCTGCGGGAAGAACTCCCGGTAGCGGTCCAGGGCCTTGCCCTCGCCTGGTGCGTCGGAGAAGTCGATCATCAGGGTGAGGGCGCGCACGGTGCCGGTGGAGCGGGCGTAGCCGGAGGTGGTGGGGATGCCCTCGGACATCTGGACCTCGCGGGCGCCGCGGATCATGCAGGGGGCGTGCGCGGAGGTGCGGGACAGGGAGATCGGGCCCGCTCCGGCCGTGGTGGCGCCCGGGGCGAGGTGACCCGTGCCGGCCGAGGTGCTGACCGTGAAGGTCAGGGCGGTCACGCAGGCGAGAGCGGCCAGACGCCGCCGGGGTATCCGGCGGCCGGGCGGCCCCGAGCCGTACGACCGGGGGCGCTGGGGCTGCGGCTGTGTGCCACGGACCTGCAAGGGACCTCCCGCGCCATGGCAGCCTCCGGTCTCCGGCTGCACCCATGCGATCACCCTGCGTCGGGGGGTGTGGGGGCGCGCGTTGGAGGAGACCGATCGTGGGTTTCCCGTCAGTAGCGGTCCCGTCCGTAGCGGCCCCGTCGGGGCTGTGACCCAGATCACAAGCGAGAAGCCCAGGTACGGGAATTACCGGGGACCCAGTCCCCGTTTAGCCATGTGTCCGACTGAAACGGGGAGGCTTTCCCCGGATCGCATCACCGCGCACTGAGACCACCCAGGAGTACGCCGTGCAGACCGCCACCCCCGCACCGCGCAAGGCGCCCCGGCCCCGTGCCGACGCCCTGCGCAACCGGGAGCGGATCGTCACCGCCGCCCGGGAGATGTTCGTCGAGCACGGCCCCGAGGTGCCGCTCGACGACATCGCCCGCCGGGCCGGCGTGGGCAACGCCACGGTGTACCGCAACTTCCCGGACCGCGACGCGCTCGTGCGCGAGGTCGTCTGCTCCGTGCTGGACCGTACGGTCGCGGCGGGCGAGCTCGCGCTCGCGGAGACCGGGGACGCGTTCGAGGCCCTGGAGCGCTTCGTGCACACCTCCGCCGACGAGCGGATCAGCGCGCTGTGCCCGATGGTTTCGAGCACGTTCGACGAGAACCACCCCGACCTGGAAGCGGCGCGCGAGCGCGTGGAGCGGATTCTCCAGGAGGTCATGGACCGCGCCAAGGCGGCCGGCCAGCTTCGCTCCGACGTCGGCGTCGGTGACCTGATGGTCGCCGTGGCCCAGCTCAGCCGGCCCCCCGCCGGCACGGCGTGCTTCAGCGCCGACCCGTTCGTACACCGTCATCTTCAGCTGTTCCTGGACGGACTGCGGGCCCCGGCCCGTTCCGCCCTGCCGGGCGCGGCAGTGACCATGGAGGACCTCCGCCGAGCCTGACCGATCAGTTCCGGGCGCCACCCCAGTCACCTCACCACACACAGTTCACGGCCGCATGTCCCACGGCCGCACACAGCACACGCCGTACAGCTCGCGGCCACACAGCTCACGGCCACCTCGGCCGTCGAGTCGTCCCTGAACGACACCTTTTTCCGTCACTTTTTTCCGTCACCTTGTCCCGAAGTGGGTACCTCCATGTCTGAAACAGCCTCAAAGGCACTCGGCGCCCCGGCGGCCTCGCCGGACGCCGGCCGCTGGAAAGCGCTCGTCTTCATCGCGCTGGCCCAGCTGATGGTCGTCCTGGACGCCACCATCGTGAACATCGCCCTGCCCTCCGCCCAGCAGGACCTGGGCATCTCCGACGGCAACCGGCAGTGGGTCGTCACGGCCTACGCCCTCGCCTTCGGCGGTCTCCTCCTGTTCGGCGGCCGGATAGCCGACCTGTGGGGCCGCAAGAAGGCCTTCGTCGTGGGCCTGGGCGGCTTCGCCGTGGCCTCCGCGCTCGGCGGCGCGGCCACGAACGAGGCGATGATGTTCGGCGCCCGCGCGCTCCAGGGTGTCTTCGGAGCCCTGCTCGCGCCCGCCGCGCTCTCCCTGCTCGCCGTGATGTTCACCGACGCCAAGGAGCGCGCCAAGGCGTTCGGCATCTACGGCGCGATCGCCGGTGGTGGCGGTGCCGTCGGTCTGATCCTGGGCGGCTTCCTCACCGAATACCTGGACTGGCGCTGGACGTTCTTCGTGAACATCCCGTTCGCCATCGTCGCCGCGGCCGGTGCGTACTTCGTCATCCGTGAGCCGGAGGGCGGCCGCAACCGCTCCCCGCTCGACATCCCGGGCGTGGTCCTGTCCACCCTCGGCCTGGTCGCCCTGGTCTACGGCTTCACCCGCGCCGAATCCGAGGGCTGGAGCGACTCCGTGACCGTCGGCATGTTCGTGGCCTCCGCCGTCCTGCTCGCGGCCTTCGTGATCGTCGAGTCCAGGGTGAAGGCCCCGCTGCTGCCGCTGCGCGTGATCACCGAGCGCAACCGCGGCGGTGTCTACCTCTCCCTCGGTCTCGCGATCATCGCGATGTTCGGCCTGTTCCTCTTCCTGACCTACTACCTCCAGATCGTGAAGGGGTACTCGCCGGTCAAGACCGGGTTCGCGTTCCTGCCGATGATCGTGGGCATGATCACGGGCTCCACCCAGATCGGCACGCGTCTGATGACCCGGGTCGCACCGCGCCTGCTGATGGGCCCCGGCTTCCTGGTCGCCGCGCTCGGCATGCTGCTGCTGACGCGGCTGGAGATCGGCTCTTCGTACGCCGCCCTGCTGCTGCCGGCGATGCTCCTGCTCGGCCTGGGCATGGGTACGGCGTTCATGCCGGCCATGTCGCTGTCCACGCAGGGTGTGGAGCCGCGGGACGCCGGTGTCGCCTCCGCGATGGTCAACACCTCGCAGCAGGTGGGCGGCGCGATCGGTACGGCGCTGCTGAACACGATCGCCGCCTCGGCCACCACGTCCTACATCGCGGACCACATCGCCGGGGCCGGCAGCCGGTCCCAGCAGCAGCTGGTCCAGCTGGAAGGCATGGTGGAGGGCTACACGAGCGCCATCTGGTTCGCCGTCGGCATCCTCGTCGTGGCCGCCGCGATCGCCCTGACCTTCGTCAACGCCGGCCGCCCCGGCGGCGCCACCGTGACCGGCTCCGGTTCCGGCGAGGGTGTGGCGGACGAGGTGCAGATCCCGGTCGTCGCCCACTGACGGCCGTATCCGGAAACACCCTTCGGGCCCTCCGCAGGTACGAGGAGGGGACACCTCGTACCTACGGATTCCAGGACCTGCCCTGGCTCAGCGGAGCCAGGGCAGGTCCGCACCCGCTTCGGCCGGCTGGAGTCCCTCGGCGATGATCCCCATGATCTCGCCGAGGGACTTCTGCTGTTCCGGGGTGAGCCGGTCGAAGACCGCCTGGCGTACGGCCTCGACATGGCCCGGCGCGGTCTGCCGCAGCACCTCGTAGCCCTCGTCCGTCAGCACGGCGAACTGGCCCCGCTTGTCGTCGGGGCAGTCCTCACGGCGCACCCAGCCGTTCTTCTCCAGGCGCGCGATGGCGTGCGAGAGGCGGGAGCGGGTGATCTTCGCCAGCATGGCGAGCTCCGTCATCCGCAGCCGCCGCCGCGGCGCCTCTGCGAGCTTGACCAGAAGGCCGTAATAGATGTGCGGCATGCCCGCGTCGCGCTGGAGCTGACGGTCGAGATGGTCGTCGAGGAGGGTGACGCCCTCCATGAACGAGCGCCATACGCGCTGCTCCTCATCGGTGAGCCAGCGCGGTTCCGGAGGCTCTGCCACGGAGCCTGGTGTCGGTGCGGATGCGGGTGCCTTCATGTCTTCCACTCTACGTGGGCCCTCCTTGAACTTTAAACAAATGGCCCGTACAGTTTTCTCAGGGAACCATGTTTTGGAAGGAGCCGCAGCATGTCAGCCGCCACCCAGGAGCGCATGCCCGCTCTGTACCTGAGCCACGGCGCCCCGCCGCTGGCGGACGACCCGGTCTGGCCCGGTGAACTGGCCGCCTGGTCGGCCGGCCTGCCGCGCCCCCGGGCGATCCTGATGGTCTCCGCCCACTGGGAGGAGGCCCCGCTCGCGATCGGCGCCACCGAGACCGTCCCGCTCGTCTACGATTTCTGGGGCTTCCCGGAGCACTACTACCGGGTGACCTACGAGGCCCCCGGCGCACCGGAGCTCGCCGAGTCCGTACGGAAGCTGCTGCGCGCCCCCGGTGTCCCCGTCCAGGACGTCCCCGACCGGGGCCTGGACCACGGGGCGTACGTCCCGCTGGTGGAGATGTACCCGGAGGCCGACATCCCGGTCCTCCAGGTCTCCATGCCGACGCTCGACCCGGTCCGGCTCATGGAGATCGGCCGCAGGCTCGCCCCCTTGCGGGACGAGGGCGTGCTGATCGTCGGCTCCGGCTTCTTCACCCACAACCTGGCCGCGCTCCGGCAGGGCGGCATCCCCGCCTGGTCGGCGGAGTTCGACGACTGGGGACGGCGAGCGCTGGAGGCGCGTGACGTGGACGCCCTGCTCGACTTCGCCCGCAAGTCCCCCGCGGGGCAGCTCGCCCACCCGCGCACGGAGCACTTCGCCCCGCTGTTCGTGACCATGGGCGCGGCCGACGCCGCCGGTGAGCTGGACGCGCACAAGTCGGTGATCGACGGCTTCTGGATGGGGCTGGCGAAACGGTCGGTGCAGTTCGGCTGAGGCCGGGCCCGGCGCCAGGTCCTGTGCCGGCCCTACGTGAGGTCCTTCTCGTACCAGGCCACGTCCCAGTAGCGGCCGAGCTTGCGGCCGACCTCCCGGTAGGTGCCGACGTACCGGAAGCCGAAGCGCTCGTGCAGCCTGGCCGACGCCTCGTTCGGCTGGGCGATGCCCGCGTATGCGCGGTGCAGGTCCTCGCCGGACAGTGCCTCGAAGAGGGCCTTGTAGAGGAGGCTCCCGATGCCGCGGCGGCCGGCGTGCGGGGCGACGTACACCGTCGTCTCCACGGAGGTCGCGTAGGCGGGCTTCGCACGGAAAGGGCTGGATGTGGCGTAGCCCAGAATCTGCTGTGAGTCCGGGGCCGCGGCAACCATCAGGCGGTAGGGGCCGTCTTCAGGGTGGGAGAGCAGCCAAGGGCGGCGCTCTTCCGGAGTGAAGATCGCGGTATCGAATGTGATCGCCGTCTCACGAACATAGTGGTTGTAGAGGGCCGTGAGGGCCTCGAGGTCATCCTCGACTCCCGGCCTGACCTGCACCTCTGTAGGTTCCGACGGCATCTCGCCTCCCCGCGTGGCCCGACAGGGTACTGCATGATCAGAAAATTCGGGGGGCGGGTGGGGAATTCTGTCCTGATTCCAGTCGTTGTTTCCATCGGATGCAGGGCACCCGAGGAGAGTCCGGAGAGTCCCGGAGACGGAGTCCAGCGTCCGAAGGACCACCCGCTGACCTCATCATCGCAAGGGAGCACGCATGGCAACCCGTGCCGTCGCCCGTCGTCAGTCCGCCACCGGCGAGACGGCCGACAGGGCAAGCAGTGTTCGCGCCCATGGCGGCGAGATCGCCGATCGCGACCTGGTCGGCATGTACCTCGACGAGATCGCGCGTACACCGCTGCTCGACGCCGCCAAGGAGGTCGAGCTGTCCCAGGTCATCGAAGCGGGTGTGTTCGCGCGGCAGGTCCTCGACGGGTACGAGGAGACCAAGGCGGACGCCACCCGTGAGGAGCTGGAAGCCCTGGTCGCCGACGCTGAGCGGGCCAAGGACGTCTTCATCCGCTCCAACCTGCGCCTGGTCGTCGCCGTCGCCCGCCGCTACCCCCGCAGCGGTCTGCCGCTGCTGGACCTGATCCAGGAGGGCAACGCCGGCCTGGTGCGCGCGGTCGAGAAGTTCGACTACCGCAAGGGCTTCAAGTTCTCCACGTACGCGACGTGGTGGATCCGCCAGGCCATCACCCGCTCCATAGCCGACCAGTCCCGTACGATCCGCCTGCCCGTCCACCTCGTGGAGGAGCTTGGCCGGATCCGGCGGGTGCAGCGCGAGTTCAACCGCGAGCACGGGCGGGACCCGGAGCCCGCGGAGATCGCCGCCGAGCTCGGCTCGACGCCGGAGCGCGTCACCGACGTGCTCGACTGGGCCCGCGACCCGGTCTCGCTGAACATGTCGGTGGACGACGAGGGCGAGACCCAGTTCGGCGACCTCCTGGAGGACACCTCGGCGGTGTCGCCCGAGCAGTCGGTCCTCACGCTGCTGCGCAGCGAGGAGCTCGACGACCTCATCGGCCACCTCGACCAGCGCACTGCCTCGATCATCAAGATGCGCTACGGCATCGAGGACGGCCGGGAGCGCACGCTGACCGAGGTCGGCAAGGAGCACGGCCTGACCCGCGAGCGCATCCGGCAGATCGAGAAGCACGCGCTGCTGGAGCTGAAGAAGCTGGCGCGCAGCACCGGGTTCGACGCGGCGGCGTGACGCCGGTGTCCGCCGGTGGGCGTGTCCGGGTGCACGACTCGTCCCACGGGCCTGTGGGCGTCGTCCCACGGCCTGTGGACGACGGGCAGTGTGCGCCCGGGGGTCGCCGCGTACGCCGGGTGGCGAAAGACCGCGCAAACATGGCCATGTAACGCCGCTTCAACCCGCGGGGCACCGGGAACAAGACTTCCGGGCCCACCAGTTCGGGCCCGGGGCCACGCCCCTGGCCCTCATCCCAGAGCCAAGTCCCGTCGCACTCCCCCCGGCGCCGGGACTCTCCCAAGGCCGGGCTTCGGCGTCCCTCCCCCCGGGCGCCGGGGCCCGGCTCTCTGCATGACCGGGGAACCGGAGGGTGGAGGGCGAAAGTGCTGGAGGGCGGGCCACCCCGTACCTGAACCACGGGGTGGCCCGCCTAGATGGCAGATTGTGTCACATGGGCATAGCCTGCCGGGCGTGAGCAGCACCACCTCGCCCCCTCCTCAGGCCTCGCTGACCGAGCGGCGGAAGGCCGAGACGCGTATGGAGATCGCCCGGGCCGCGGCCGGCCTCTTCGTACGGCACGGCCTGCGCGCCACCCGCGCGGAGGACATCGCCCAGGCCGCCGGCATCGCCCCGCGCACCTTCTACCGGTACTTCGCCACCAAGGAGGAGGCCGTCGCCCCGCTCTACGCGGCCGGCGCCCACCGCTGGGTGGAGGCGGTACGCGCGGCTCCCGCCGACGACTGCGTGCCCAAGGCCCTGGAGCACGCGGTGCGCCACACCCTCACCCCTGGCGCCGGCGTCTCGGCCTCCTCCTGGGAGTGGGTCCGCACGCTTCTGCGCCTCGCCGAGGCCAACCCGTCCCTGCGCAGGGTGTGGGCGGAGGTGTGCCAGGCGTCGGAACGGACGCTGGGGGAGGTGCTGGCGGAACGGGGGGCCAGGACGGGGAGTCCGGAGGGTGACGACAACGTTGCCGCCGCCCCTGAGGCACACTTCGCCGTCCCGCCTGAGCCGCGCTTCGCCGCCGCCGTCGCGAGCGCCGCCGTACGAACGGCCCTGGAGGGCTGGGCGGAAGGGGACGGGCCGGTGGAGGGCGCCGGAGGTCCGGCGGAACTGGCGTTGCGGAACCTGAGGGCGCTACGGGACTTTCCGTGGGAGGCCTGACGGAGCCGAGCGGCGGCCGGGCGTCGGATACTTATTCAGCGCCTGCGGCCGCCCTGCTCAGCCGTGCCCCCAACTCCCGCACCGCCCGCACGAGTTCCTCCGGCTCGCGGACCACGAAGTCGCACTCCAGCAGCGCCAGCCGGAACGCCACCCACTGCACGGCGTCGCCGACGGACCCGCGCAGCCGGCAGCTGTTGTCGTCCAACGGCTCGGGCGTGCCGAGCCACTTCGGCAGCCGGGCGGCGACGAAGTCGGCCGGTGCGGCGAACGTGACCTCGAAGTCGTACGCCTCCTGGTGCCGTTGCATCGACTGCCGCAGGAACTCCGCCGCATTCCCTGTCGGCAGCTCCCGTGGCACGAACCGCGCCCCCGTGGCGAACGGTTCGCTCACTCGGTCGACGCGGAACGTACGCCAGTCGTCCCGGTCGATGTCGTACGCCACCAGGTACCAGCGCCTGCCCGTCGACACCAGCCGGTACGGCTCTGTCAGGCGCCGCGACTCGGTGCCGTCCGCCGCCCGGTAGGCGAACCGCAGCCTCTCGTGCCCGGCCGCCGTGGAGGCCATGACGGTCAGTGTCTCGGGCGCGATGCTGGGCCCGTCCCCGCTGGTCAGCGGAGTGGTCGCGGCCTGGAGCGTGGTCACGCGGTGGCGCAGCCGGCCCGGCAGCACCTGCTCCAGCTTGGCCAGCGCCCGCACCGACGCCTCGTCCAGGCCCTCCACCGCGTGCCCCGCCCCGGCGCGCAGCCCGACCGCGATGGCGACGGCCTCCTCGTCGTCGAGCACGAGCGGCGGCATGGCCTTCCCGGCGACCAGCCGGTAGCCGCCGTCGGCGCCCTTGGAGGCCTGCACGGGATAGCCGAGCTCGCGCAGCCGGTCGATGTCCCGCCGGACCGTGCGGCGGGAGACCCCGAGCCGGCCGGCGAGCTCGCCGCCGGGCCATTCGCGGGGCGTCTGGAGGAGAGAGAGGAGCGTCAGGAGCCGGGCCGGAGTGTCCGTCGTCATACCGACGAGGATGCCGCACCAATAGGACAGAATCTGACCTACTGGCCCTCTAACTTCGAGGCATGACCTCCACCGAGACCACTCCCAGCTCCGCGGGCGGCGGGACCGACCGCCGCCGTTGGTTCGCTCTGGCGATCGTGATGACCGCGGCCTTCATGGACCTCGTCGACGTGACGATCGTCAACATCGCCATACCGTCGATCCAGCGGGAGGCGGGCGCGTCCTTCAGCCAGATCCAGTGGATCACCGCCGGTTACGCCCTCGCCTTCGCCGCCGGTCTGATCACCGGCGGACGGCTCGGCGACATCCACGGCCGCAAGCGGATCTTCCTCATCGGCATCGGCGGCTTCACCGTCGCCTCCGCGCTGTGCGGCCTCGCCGTGAACCCGGAGATGCTGGTCGCCTCGCGGTTCCTCCAGGGCGCCATGGCGGCGCTGATGGTGCCGCAGGTGCTGTCGATCGTGCACGCGACCTTCCCGGCGCACGAGCGGGGCAAGGTGTTCGGGCTGTTCGGTGCGGTCGTCGGTCTCGGTGCCGTGTCCGGTCCGCTCCTCGGCGCGCTGCTGACCGAGTGGAACCTGTTCGGGTGGGAGTGGCGCTCGATCTTCCTGATCAACCTGCCCGTGGGCGTCGCGGGCCTGATCCTGGGCAGCCGTTTCATCACCGAGTCCAAGGCGCCGCGGGCCCTGAAGCTGGACCTGGTGGGCGTCGCGCTCGTGACGCTGGGCCTGCTGATGCTGCTGTACCCGCTCATCCGCGGCCGCGAGCTGGGCTGGCCGCTGTGGGGGTACGTGTCGATGGCCGGGGCGCTCGTCGTCCTCGCGGCGCTGGTGGCGTACGAGCGGCGCAAGAGCGCACGGGACGGCTCCCCGCTGGTCGAGCTGTCGCTGTTCCGGGTCAAGAGCTTCGCGGCCGGCATCGCCGTGCAGACCGTCTTCGGGGTCGCGCTCGGCGTCTTCTTCCTGGTGTGGACGCTGTACATGCAGTTCGGGCTGGGCTGGAGCCCGCTGAAGGCCGGGCTGACCGGGGTGCCGTTCTCGATCGCCGTGTCCGTGGCCGCCGGGATGTCGGTGCAGAAGCTGGTCCCGCGCTTCGGCCGCAAGGTGCTCCAGGCGGGCGCGCTGGTGATGGCGGCCGGGGTGCTGCTCTACCTGTGGGAGTCCGGGCACTACGGCCTCGGCATCGCGCCCTGGCAGATGGCGCTGCCGCTGG
This sequence comes from Streptomyces azureus, assembly GCF_001270025.1. Taxonomy (NCBI): domain Bacteria; kingdom Bacillati; phylum Actinomycetota; class Actinomycetes; order Kitasatosporales; family Streptomycetaceae; genus Streptomyces; species Streptomyces azureus. Next base: position 21,804 of record NZ_DF968349.1, read on the forward strand.
TGGTGATGGGCGTGGGCATGGGCCTGATCGTCGCTCCGCTGACCGACGCGATCCTCTCCGAGGTGCCGCGCGAGCACTCCGGCTCGGCGTCCGGCCTGCTCAACACCGTGCAGCAGATGGGCAACGCGCTGGGGCTGGGCCTGGTGTCGGTCGTCTTCTTCGGCACGATCGGCGACCATCTGCGCCGGGACCAGGTGGGCCCGGCCTTCGTGGACGCCTTCCGGAACTCGCTGGGCTGGGTGGCCGCGGTGATGGGCGTGATCTTCCTGTTGATGTTCGCCCTGCCGAAGCGGCCGGCGCAGCATGTCGAGGGGGAGCAGGCGGCGATGGAGCAGCCGGAGCCGGTGCTGGTCTCCTGACAGCCGTACGGGCACGGGTTCGGCGTCGGGGACGCGCTCGGTCCGGGGACGGGCTCGGTACATGGGTGCCGAGCCCGTCCTTGTTTCCGATCATGCCCGATTGGGTCCGAACCTGTTTACTTTGCGGAAATCTCGGCGTAGCCTCCCGCTGAAACCACACGTTCGGGCTCGAGGCGGAGGCGAACAGACATGTACGCACCGGAGCGGCAGCAGGAGATCCTCCGGCTCGCCCGTGACGGCGGCCGAGTGGATGTCGTGTCGCTGGCCGAGGAGTTCCAGGTGACGGCGGAGACCATCCGCCGGGACCTGAAGGCCCTCGACCGCGCCGGACTGGTCCGCCGGGTGCACGGCGGCGCCATCCCGGCCGGGCGCCTCGACTTCGAGCCGGACCTCGCCGAGCGCGAGACCACGGCTCCCGACGAGAAGGACCGCATCGCCAAGGCGGCCCTCGCGGAACTGCCGACCGAGGGCACGATGATCCTCGACGCCGGCACGACGGTCGCCAGAATGGCCGCCGCTCTCCCGCTGGAGGCCTCCCTCACCGTCGTCACGCACAGCCTGCCCATCGCGGCCCGCCTCGCCGACCACCCCGGCATCCAGCTCCACCTCATCGGGGGGCGCGTACGGCACCGTACGCGCGCCGCCGTGGACGCCTGGGCGTTGCGCGCGTACGGCGAGATCCGCGCGGACGTGCTGTTCGTGGCCGCCAACGGCTTCTCCGCCGAACACGGCCTGACCACTCCCGACCTCGCCGAGGCCGCCGTCAAGCGCGCGGCCGTGGCCGCCGCCCGCCGCGTGGTGCTGCTCGCCGACTCCTCCAAGCACGGCCAGGAGCACTTCGCCCGCTTCGGCGACCTGAGCGATGTGGACCTGCTGATCACCGACAGCGGGCTGAGCCCCGAAGACACCGTCGCCATCGAGCACGGCGGCACGGAAGTAGTGCGCGCATGATCCTCACCGTGACCCCCAACCCGTCCCTGGACCGCACCTACGAGGTGCCGTCCCTCGACCGCGGCGAGGTCATCCGCGCCACCGGCGAGCGGATGGACCCGGGCGGCAAGGGCGTGAACGTCTCACGCGCGGTCGCCGCGGCCGGCCGGCGCACGGTGGCGGTCCTGCCCCTGGGCGGTGCCCCGGGCGCGCTCGTCGCCGACCTGCTCGACGCGCAGGGCATCGAGGTCGCTCCGGTCCCGGTCGCCGGGGCCACCCGCTCCAACATCGCCCTCGCGGAAGCCGACGGCGTCCTGACGAAGATCAACGCCCCGGGCCCCGAACTGTCCGACGCCGAGCGGGAACTGCTCCTCGAGACCGTACGGCAGCAGTCCCGCGACGCCGCCTGGATCGCCTGCTGCGGCAGCCTCCCGCGCGGCCTCGCCCCCTCCTGGTACGCCGAGGTGGTCGCCCGCACGCACGCCGCCGGTGCCCGGATCGCCCTGGACACCTCCGGGCCCGCGCTCCTCGCGGCCCTGCGTGAGCGGCCGGACGTGGTCAAGCCGAACGCCGAGGAGCTCGCGGAGGCCGTCGGCCGCCCCCTCGCCACCGTCGGCGACGCCGTG
>NZ_DF968350.1:0-4408 GCF_001270025.1 Streptomyces azureus
GGCTGGGCCATGGACTTCTTCATCGGCGAGCCCACACGTGACCATGAGGACATCGACTGGTTCGCCTGGGCGGATGACGCCTCCGCGGCGATATGGGCTGGTCAGCCATTACTGCTGCTCGCCATTGCGAGCGGAGCAATGCTCAGATCCTGTGGATCGGCCCCGGGAGGACGTACCTTCCCGGGCGATTGATCGATAGGTCACCGAGCAAGACCGACGTTCGCGGCGTCGGTCGGGAAGGCACCTTCATGCTCACCGTAGTCAACGAAGACGGCGCCACGCGAGATGGGTCGTCGCTGCTGGACGAGATCGTCCGGGAGGGCGCCCGCAGGATGCTGGCCGCCGCGCTGGAAGCCGAGGTCAACGCATACATCGCCGAGTTGGCCGACCAGCGGGACGAGAACGGGCGGCGGCTGGTAGTGCGCAACGGCTATCACCAGCCGAGGAAGGTCACCACCGCGGCCGGGACCGTGGAGGTGAAGGCTCCGCGGGTGAACGACAAGCGCACCGACCTCGATACGGGCGAACGCAGGCGGTTCTCCTCGGCGATCCTGCCGCCTTGGGCCCGGAAGTCCCCGAAGATCGGCGAGGTGCTGCCGCTGCTCTACCTGCATGGGTTGTCGTCTGGGGACTTCGTGCCCGCGCTGGAGCAGTTCCTCGGCAGTTCGGCCGGGCTGTCGCCGGCCACGGTCGCGCGGCTGACGGCCCAGTGGCAGGCCGACCACGCTGCCTTCATGAACCGCGATCTGTCGGCCACGGACTACGTGTACGTGTGGGCCGACGGCATTCACCTGCGCATACGCCTGGAGGAGGCCAAGGCTGCCGTGCTGGTGGTGATGGGCGTGCGGGCGGATGGCACCAAGAAGCTGATCGCGCTGGCCGACGGTTATCGCGAGTCGACGGAGGCGTGAGCGGGCCTGCTACGCGACTGTGCCCGCCGGGGCATGCGCGCCCCGGTGCTGGCCGTCGGGGACGGCGCGCTCGGATTCTGGAAGGCCCTGGCCGAGGTGTTCCCTGACACCCGCGAACAAAGATGCTGGGTTCACAAAACCGCAAATGTTCTCGATTCCCTGCCGAAGTCGGCCCAGCCCGCGGCCAAGCGCGCCATCCAGGACATCTACAACGCCGAGAACAAGGAGCAGGCCCGCAAAGCCGTCGCCTTATTCGCCAAGCAGTACAACGCGAAGTACCCCAAGGCGGTCAAGAAGATCGTGGACGATGAGGACGAGCTGCTGGCGTTCTACGACTTCCCCGCCGAGCACTGGATCCATCTGCGGACCACGAATCCCATCGAGTCGACGTTCGCCACCGTGCGGCTGCGGACCAAGGTGACGAAGGGTGCCGGCAGCCGGGCCGCCGGGCTGGCGATGGTTTTCAAGCCGGTCGAGTCAGCCCAGGCCCGCTGGCGGGCTGTGAATGCACCCCACCTCGTCGCTCTGGTCCGTGCCGGGGCCCGCTTCGAACGCGGCCACCTCGTCGAACGCTCCGAGATCCTCTCGGCGTGAGCAGCCTCAGCCGATCCGCAGAAGCCGGGAAGATCTCAGGCACTCGTGCGCCGTATGTGCAGGTGGCCATCGCGGGGGAAGGAGGGCGGTGCCGCGGGCAGGATGGTGTCGAAGTCGTAGCGGCTCTTCTGTGCAACCCGGCACGATGCCAGGTTGTCCACCTGGTGCAGGAGTTCGAGACGCTCCAGCCCGTCGGGTTCGAAGGTGTCGAAGGCCCAGTTGGTGAGGGCCTCCAGAGCGCGGGAGGCCACTCCCCGCCCGCGAGCGTGCGCCGCGGTCCAGTAGCCCACTTCGGCCGCCGGTTTGCCGGAGGTGACTTCCTTGAGGACCACGTTGCCCACCAACTGTTCGCGAACTGAACCGGGTGGTGTCTCAAGGACGGCGAAGCCGAACCGGTCCCCCGCTGCCCAGCCCTGCTGCTGAGCCTGCACCCAGCGTGCCCCGTCGGCATCGTTGTCCACGACAGAGCTCGTCCACTGGCGCAGTGCGGGATCCCGGCTCACCTCGACCAATGCGGCAACGTCCTCCATGCGCCAGGGGCGAAGAACGAGAGCGGGAGAGACCGGCGACGCGGCCACCTGAAGTACGACTGGGGCACTCATCAACCGATCATACGTGGCGGCGTTTTCACCCGACGCCAGCCGCGTCCGCCCCATGCCGCCTTGCGACCGCCCCGTCATTGCCGTGTCCGGACGCGCAGAGCCTGGACGGACCAATCGAACACTGGAGCCAGACTCTCCGGGGCCGGCCAGCCGTTGACCACTGCGAGCAGCTGGAGGTATCGCTCCCTGCGGGGGTCACTCACGCTCTCCAGCCGAGTCGCCAGCCGGCGGCGAAGCTCAACGTCGTCGGGGCGGCCGAGGAGGTGCGCGCAGTGCGCCGTGAACGCCGCGACGATCGGATCGGCCTGGGGCGAGGCAGGGTCGATGCCGGCGGCCAGGGCCGGGCCGACCTGGTCACGGACGACTGCGGCAATGTCGCGGCGCGGGCCCATCATGTCGCTTCGGGTCTGCTCGGCTGCCAGGTCCTCGGCCATCCGCCGCACCATGGTGCGGAAACCCGGGTCCAGAGACATTTCGGCCAATTCCATCCACGCCTGGACCTGCTCTGCCTCCGGGTTGTCGGGCAACTCGGGGGTCATCGAGCGCATGACCCCCGCGAATGCGGGGGCGGCGTCAAGACCGCCGAAGACGGCGTCGAGGAAATCGCCGATCAGACGTCGGCGTTCGTCCTCGGAAAGCTGGGCCAGCCGGTGCATGAGTTCCGTCTCCTCAGGTGTGGACCCGCGCTCGGCCACCGTCATCAGCACCGCGCGCCGCAGGCGCAGGACGCGGATCTGCGCTGCCAGTGCTTCGGCGTGCGCCGCGGCGACCTCGGGAAGCGAGAGCTCGCGGTCCACGACCTTGCGGATCGTGGGAAGGTCCAGTCCCAGCTCGCGCAGGGTCCGCACGAGGTCCAGGCGTGCGACGGCGTCGATGCTGTAGAGGCGGTAGCCGGCCGGGCTGCGGTCCGTCGGCGCCACGATTCCGCGATCGGAGTAGAACCGAATGGTCTTGACCGTGAGACCGGTCCGTCGAGCGAGTTCGCCGATCGAGTAGAGCGTGTCGCCGTCCATGACCCCACCTTTGTGTCTCCCCCTACTGGAGACTCAAGTCCCTTCGCCTGCCAGCAGGCAACCACTCCTCATCCACAAGTCTTGACAATTCCTCAACTCCAGGAACCTCGTCCGGTTCTTCTTCGGCTTGATGTGGCCGTAGAGCTTGTCCTTGCCGAGGGCGTAGGCGGCGAACAGGTGCCTGACCCCGTGCGGACGGGTGTAGGTCGCCCGCCTGCGGGGCCTCGGCTTCCGGTCGGGGTCCTTGTGCCGTCCTCCGCGCTCGGCCCACTGCCGGCCGGGGTGGGGCTGAAGGTTGAGCGGGCCGAACTCGTCCAGGCATAAGACGACTTCGGGTTCGCCGTCCTCGGGTATGACCTCGCAGCCGGCGATCGCGTAGAGGTGCTCGACGCGAGCTTTCTTGGCGGCGTAATCCGGATCGCGGGAGGTCTTCCAGGTCTTTATGCGTTGAAACGACACGCCCTCCTCGCGGAGCAGGACCCGAAGGCCCTCGTGGCTGATGTCGTCGACCACCCCCTCGGCGACCAGGAAGTCGGCCAGCTTGGCCAGGCTCCAGGTCGAGAACGGCAGACCGTGCTCGGCCGGCCTGGACTTGGCGATCTTCTTGATCTCGCGCCGCTCGGGCAGGGTGAATGTCCTGGGCCGACCGCCTTTGTACTTCGGGTAGAGGGAGTCGAAGCCGTCGGCGTTGAAGTTGTGGATCACATCCCGGACCCGGTCCACGCTGGTGAAGGTCAAAGATCCTCAGCAGGCGCTGCCCCTCGTCGTCATCGATCTCGCGTAAGCGCACCCGATCTGCCACGCGCAGACGTTAGCGGCTGCGCGCGTCTTCAAGCCCTCATGCCGGGCGGGTGCCCTGCTCTCCCAGGGCCGCCTCCAGCCGAGTGATGTCCTCGGCGTCCTTCCTGCGGTGGGGCCGGCCCGGCACCCAGACCGGCATCATCTGCTTGATCTCGATCTGGACGCGTGGACTGATGATCTGGCACCGCAGTGGCCCGATGCGGCCAACAGAATCATCGAGCATGCCCTCCGGCCACAGCTCCCCGGTCCAGGGGCCGCCGGCAACCACAACGCGCCCGAACCGGTCCTTGTCCAAGAGGGCGAAACTGCTCTCCACGCCTTGCTTGCAGAAATCGAGCTGCTGATCAGCAGGCGGCCCGGGCAGAGGTTCATAGCCGGAACGCAGCAGCCCGTCGGCCAGAGCGGAGGCGTCATCCGCTCAGGCGAACCAGTCGATGTCCTCATGGTCACGTGTGGGCTCGCCGATGAAGAAGTCCATGGCCCAGCC
>NZ_DF968351.1:0-5163 GCF_001270025.1 Streptomyces azureus
CGCGCGGGGCGCGCCGAGGGCTCCTCGCCCTGTCCACTCTGCGTCACCGGGACTCCTACTAATGGGGGACCTTGTGAATCGTCGGGTCACGCTACCGGGTCCCCGGAGCCCAGTGCCACGCAGCACAGGACGAGACCTCCTCCCCTGTGAGCGCGGTAACAAAACCGGGTCACGGCACGCCGCTCATGTCACCTCCCACGCGTCGAGCGGCCGTTTCCGCACGTTCACGCATCCGCAGACCTTGTGTTCACGCCGCCGCCTGGAGGTCCAGCCGCGCCCCGAACTCCCTGACCACCGCCTCGTCCCGGTACGGCTCCAGCCTCTGCTGGAAGTCCTCCAGATACTCGGCGCCCCGGTTGGAGCGCAGCCCCTCCAGCAGTTCCACGGCCTTCATGCCCGTGCCGCACGCCTCTTCGATCTCGCGCTGCTGCACCTGCGCCGTGGCCAGCAGCACATAACCGATGGCCCGGCGGCGTGCCCGCGTCTCGGGATGCCCGGCCAGCGATTCCTGCGCACACCGCGCCGCCGCCTCGGCCTGCCCCAGGTCCCGGTGGCAGTGGGCCAACTCGTCGGCGAGGTAGGCCTCGTCGAAGTGCGCGATCCACGCCGGGTCGTCCCCGGCGGCCGGATCGGCCGCCTCCAGGGCGCTCACCGCGCGCCCGGCGGCGGTCTGGGCGGCGCGCGCGTCGCCCATCAGGGCGTGGCCGCGCGCCTCCGCCGCGTGGAACATCGACTCCGCACGCGGTGTCACGCGCCCGCGCGCCCCCTCCTGCGCCGCCCGCGCCAACTGCGCGATCTCCCGCGGGTTCCCGAGTTGCGCGGCGAGATGGCTCATGGAGGCGGCGAGCACGTACCCGCCGTAGCCCCGGTCCCCGGCCGCCTGGGCGAGCCGCAGCGCCTGGATGTAGTAGCGCTGGGCCAGACCGGGCTGCCCCGTGTCCACGGCCATGTACCCGGCGAGCTCCGTCAGCCGGGCCACGGCGGCGAACAGGTCCCGCCCCACCGCCTCCCGGTACGACCCCGCCAGCAGCCCCGAGACGACGCTGTTGAGGTAGTGCACGACGACCGGCCGCACATGCCCGCTGCCGTACTGGTGGTCCATATCCACCAGCGCCTGCGTCATGGCCCGTACCGCCTGCACGTCGGACTGCCCGACCCGCGGCCCGGCCGAGCGCGACACCTGGGAATCCGGCGCGGAGATCAGCCAGTCACGGCTGGGCTCGACCAGCGCGGACGCGGCGACGGAGGAGCCGGACAGGAAGTCCCGCCGCCCCACGTCACTGCGCCACAGCTCGCAGACCTGCTCGATGGCCCCCAGCACCGTCGGCGAGAACTGGAGACCGACGCCCGAGGCGAGGTTCTTGCCGTTGGCCATGCCGATCTCGTCGATCGTGACCGTACGGCCGAGCTTGCGGCCGAGCGCCTCGGCGATGATCGCCGGGGCCCGTCCCCTGGGCTGCTGCCCGCGCAGCCAGCGCGCCACCGACGTCTTGTCGTAGCGCAGGTCGAGGCCGTGCTCGGACCCGCACATGTTGACGCGGCGGGCGAGGCCGGCGTTGGAGCATCCGGCTTCCTGGATGAGCGCCTGGAGCCGTTCGTTCGGCTGCCTGGCGACGAGCGGCCTTGCGGCCATGGCGTACCCCCTGTGGCTGCGGTGCCTGCCCACGCACCGAGTTGACGTGTCTTCCGCGGCCGAGCCCTGTCACGTCCCGGCGAAAAGATCCGGCCGTGAAGATCAATGCCCCGCCGACCAGGCGAAAATGCGAGGCATGTGAGGATTGCCGGGGTAACGGCTGTTGCCGGCCCCACTCGTGGCTACCCAGCTCCGGCCACGGTTCCTCTCGCGCGCCCCCGCACATGCACCCATGCGCCCCGACTACAGGGGCGGTGCTCCTCCCCGCGCACGCGGGCGGGCGTAACCCCTGGTGACGCCCAGAGTTGTGTTCATCGTGGAAGAGACGATCGCCGGCACCCAAGCCGCTCAGATCCCGAAGCAGCGCGGGGAATCGCTGCTGGAGACCGCTGTTCGCTACGCCGAGGAGCGCCACTGGGACGTGTTCCCCGGCACCTGGCTGGAAGCCGCCGACGGCGCTCAGCGCTGCTCCTGCGGTGACGCCGCGTGCCCGGCACCCGGGTCGCACCCGGCGCGCCCGGACTGGGAGTCGCAGGCGACGGGCAGCGCGACCGTCGCGCGGCGGATGTGGCAGAAACAGCCGACGGCGTCGATCCTGCTGCCGACGGGGCGTACGTTCGATGCGATTTCCGTGCCGGAGACCGCCGGGTTCCTCGCGCTGGCGCGGATGGAGCGGATGGAGCTGACGCTGGGGCCGGTGACGCTCACGCCGGACCGGCGCATGGAGTTCTTCGTGCTGCCGGGGGCGTCCGTGAAGGTGCCTGATCTGGTGCGGAAGCTGGGGTGGTCGTTGTCGTCGCTGGATCTGACCGTGCTGGGGGAAGGGGCGTATGTGGCCGCCCCACCCACGCGGTTCGGGTCTCGGGGGGCCGTGCAGTGGGCCTGCCGGCCTACGCCTGCGAATCGGTGGCTGCCGGACGCGGAGGAGCTGATCTCGCCGTTGGCGTATGCGTGCGGCAGGGATCGGTAAGCGCCCCTTCGTCTGCCTGGTCCGTGTTCGTCGGCGGGTGCGGGTCGTCCGTGGTTGATCGCGCAGTTCCCCGCGCCCCCAAGAGAGCGTGTTTCCCACCGTAGGGTTCAAGGTGACGGAGGGAGATGCGGTGGGATCCAGCGCTGTACGGGTGCAAGGGCTCTGGAAGCGCTTCGGGCAGCAGGTCGCTGTTGCCGGGGTCGATCTGGAGTTGCCCGCGGGCAAGTTCATCGGACTCGTCGGGCCGAACGGGGCCGGGAAGACCACCACGTTGTCGATGGTGACCGGGCTGCTCAGGCCCGATCAGGGGACCGTCGAGGTGGTGGGGCACGACGTGTGGCGGGACCCCGTCGAGGTGAAGGCGCGGATCGGGGTGCTGCCGGAGGGGCTGCGGCTGTTCGAGCGGCTGTCGGGGCGAGAACTGCTGGCGTACAGCGGGCGGTTGCGCGGGCTGCCCGGTGCCGAGGTCGACAAGCGGGCCACGCAGCTCCTCGACGTCCTCGATCTGGCGGGCGCCCAGCACAAGCTCGTCGTCGACTACTCGACCGGCATGCGCAAGAAGATCGGGCTCGCCACGGCCCTCCTCCACAATCCCGAAGTGCTGTTCCTGGACGAGCCGTTCGAGGGCGTCGATCCCGTCTCCGCCCAGACCATCCGGGGCGTTCTGGAGCGGTACACCGCCTCGGGCGCCACGGTCGTGTTCTCTTCCCACGTCATGGAGCTCGTCGAGTCGCTGTGCGACTGGGTGGCCGTCATGGCCGCCGGGCGGATCCGTGCGCACGGGACGCTGGCGGAGGTGCGGGGTGACGCGCCCTCGTTGCAGCGGGCGTTCCTGGAGCTCGTCGGGGCGCAGAGCCGGGACACCGGGTCCGATCTCGACTGGCTGGGCGGCGGGTCCCGGTGAGTGACTCCACGATCACACCGGTCTTCGTACGGCTGAAGCTGTCGCTGCTGCGCAACGGGCTGCGGCAGTCCGGTGGGCGGAAGGCCGCCTACATCGCGTCGGCCGTCTTCGCCCTGCTGTTCGCCGCGCTGCAAATGATCGGCCTGATCGCGCTGCGCGGGCACGCGCACGTCGAGTCGCTGGTCGTGCTGGCGGCGGCGGTGCTGGGGCTCGGCTGGGCGGTGATGCCGCTGTTCTTCCCCAGCGGTGACGAGACGCTGGATCCGACCCGGCTGGTGATACTGCCGCTGCGGCCCCGGCCGTTGGTGCGGGCCCTGCTCACGGCGTCGCTGGTCGGCATCGGGCCGCTGTTCACGCTGTGCCTGCTGATCGGGTCCGTGGTGGCGGTGGCCGAGGGCGGGGCGGCGTTCGCCGTCGGTGTCGTCGCCGTCGCCCTGGCGCTGCTGGTGTGCGTGGCCCTCGCGCGGGCCGTGGCCGCCGCCAACGTCCGGCTGCTGACCAGCCGCAAGGGGCGGGACCTCGCGGTGCTGAGCGGACTGTTCATCGCGATCGGGGCGCAGGTCGTCAACTTCGGCGCGCAGCGGCTCGGGGCGTCCGGGCTGGGCGAGCTCGACCCGGCGGCGGACGTTCTCCAGTGGGTGCCGCCCGCCTCGGCGATCGCCGCTGTACACGCGGTGGGCGAGGAGTCGTACGGTCTCGCCGCCGCGCAACTGGCGCTGACCGCCGGCGCGCTGGCCGCGCTGCTCGCGGTGTGGTCGCGGCATCTGACCCGGCTGATGACCTCGCCCGACGGGTCGACGCTGCCGGCCGCCGAGTCGGCCGCCCGCGAGCGGACGTCGACCGGGCTCGGGCGGCTGCTGCCCCCGGGCCGCACGGGCACGGTCATGGAGCGCAGCCTGCGGTACGTGTGGCGCGACCCCAAGACCAAGGCGGCCTGGGTGACGTCCCTGGCCATCGGGCTGATCGTGCCGGTGTTCAACGCCTGGCAGGGCACCGGGTCCGTGTACTTCGCCTGCTTCGCCGCCGGGATGCTCGGCATCCAGATGTACAACCAGTTCGGGCAGGACACCTCGGCGTTCTGGATGGTCGCGATGACGATCTCGTCGACCCGCGACGCCTACGTCGAACTGCGCGCCCGCGCGCTGGCCCTGCTGCTGATCACCCTGCCGTACGCCACGCTCGTCACCGTGGTGACGACCGCCATGCTCGGCGACTGGCGGCGGCTGCCCGAGGCGCTGGGGCTGTCCTACGCGCTGCTCGGCGCGATGCTCGCGACCGGGGCGTGGACATCCGCCCGCTTCCCCTACTCCATCCCGCAGGAGGGCTACAAGAACGTCGCCCCCGGGCAGACCGGGCTCGCCTGGATCTCCATCTTCGGCGGGATGATCGCCGCCGCCGTGCTGTGCGCGCCCGTGATCGCGCTCACGATCTGGCTGAACGTGAGCGCCGACGGCGACGCCTGGACGTGGCTGCTGCTGCCGGTGGGCACGGCGTACGCGGCGGCGCTCACGGCGGTGGGGCTGCGGCTCGCCGCTCCGCAGACGGCCCGGCGGCTGCCGGAGATCCTCACGGCGGTCAGCAAGGGGTGACTAGTAGTGCTTGGTCAGGTCGGTTGTGGTGGTGCGTGTCCTTCCGGCCCGGTGTGGCGTTGAGGGT
>NZ_DF968352.1:0-23888 GCF_001270025.1 Streptomyces azureus
TTCTCGCGCTGACCGCCGCGATCTGGCACAACGACGCCACCGGACAAACCGTTCTACGCTCACTGATCGCCTACGATCGCTGACCCCTTGGAATAGATCATCTAGGACACCTTGGTATCGGGCCGCGAAGGAACCAGCCACGCTACAGACGACGCATTCTTTCTGTTAGGAGTTCTTAGTCCCCTCCATCCAGCGGCGTCGGATGCTGCTCGTCGGCGGCATTGCGATCACTTCAAGGCGTGCTGTGTGCTCTGGTGCTGCTGAACGTGGTGTCTCCGGAACAAGCATCAGCCGTGGCGGTGATCACGGCGTCCGGTACTGCGTCGGTTAGGGCTGTAGCCCCTGGTCAGCAGCGAGGTGGCGCGGTCATCGATGGCTGATGAGCTGGCCCGTTCAGGCTGGCGCCGTGCGGGGTCCTGAGCAGAGAGCAGGGCCCCGTCTCGGGCGTGGGATCCCCAGGAAGCTGGAGCAGCCTGTCGGCTGAAGCGGGCGAGACGATCACCCGGGCCTTTGGCGGTGGCGCCAGGGGGCGTGCACCGGCTTTTCGGACATGCGCATCGGCGCAGGCCGACACGACCGGGTTCGTCGTCCTGCACCGGTGGGCGGAGGTCCTGGAGCGGCACTTCCCGCCGGAGCTCCCCGACCGCGTCCGCACCGGGTAGGTCCAGCCGCAGGCCGACCACGGACCGGGACGCCCCGACCACGGGCCCGACCACGGCAGGTCAGCGTGCTGGTGTACCTCGCCGATCGCCCGATCGCCCGGCGTTCCTCGAGGACGCCGCCCGGGCGGTCGCCTTCCCCGGCGTCTTCCTCACCGTGGCCTTCTTGCCCGGTGTGGCTGGCGCCTCCTGCGAGTCCGCGTCGCCCGTCTCGCCCCGCGCCGCCCGGGCCTTGTCGACCGACTCCCGGCCGCCCCCCAGCCGCACCGCTACACCGGCGCCTACCTGGACCCGACGGGCCTGTACAAGATGGGGCACCGCTACTACGACCCCACCCTCGGCCGCTTCACCCAGCCCGACCCCTAGGAGAAGAATCCGTACCTTTATGCGGGCGGCGATCCCATCAACAATATCGATCCGTCCGGACTCGGACTCATAGACGCTCTGGGGCCGGTCGGAGATGCCATTACAGGTATCGCCCACCTGGCACAAGGAGATACTCGAGCGCTGTGGGGCGACGCTGCTGGAGTAGTAGTGGGTGGACATGCTGGGGCTGCGTGCGGAACGGCAGTCGCTGCGTCAGCCCAGCGACGGTGGGAGGCTCGTTGGGAGTCACCGCTGGATGCTACGCGATTTCATGGAGTGCCGGACAGATTGCCTCCAACGCTGTTAGCGGAGGCTAGAGAGATCGGGACCCTGCGGCGGGGCATGCCAGCGCCCCGCCGCAGGGTCGAGGAAGAAGGGGATCGTAAATGCCAAAGGTTGGATGGTCGCTGGAACAGCGCGCAGCAGTGAAGAGGTGGATGCTATTTGCCGCCCTTTTCACGGTAGCTGGAGTAGCCCTGTCAGTATTCCTCATCGTGAGCTCGTTACCGGGTTCAAGACGGACCCGGACGCGGCGGCCCACCCCCTCGGACTGATCCCGTCGCCGCCGACGACCGCCTCCTACCAGCGACTGTTCGGGCCGAGCCAGAACGGGGACGGCGTCCCCTTCCTGCGCTGGCTGGGCAACTCGACGTTCGTCGCCGTCGTGGTCACGGCCGGGCATGTGCTGTTCGACTCCGTGGCCGGGTACGCGCTGGCCCGGCTGCGCTTCCGGGGACGCACGCTGCTGTTCGGCTTCGTCATCGCCGTGATGGCGGTGCCCGGCATCGCCCTGCTGATCCCGCGGTTCCTGGTGCTCAACACCCTCGGGCTCTTCGACACCTACACCGGCATGATCCTGCCGATGCTGGTGGGCGCGGGCGGCATCTTCCTGATGAAGTAGTTCTTCGAGTCCATCCCGCGGGAAGTGGAGGAAGCCGCGCGGGTGGACGGCGCCGGGGTGTTCCGCACCTTCTGGTCGGTGGTCCTGCCGATGGCCCGGCCCGCCCTGATCACCCTGACCATCCTGTCGTTCCAGGGCTCCTGGAACGAGTTCACCCACTTCCTGGTCGCCACCCAGTCCGCCCAGTACGAGACCCTGACGACCGGACTGGCCCGGTTCGTCTCCGGTGGCCTGGGCAGCGGCACCCAGTACCCGCTGAAACTGGCGGCGGCCCTGCTGTCGACGCTGCCGGTGGCGGTGCTGTTCTTCTGCTTCCAGCGGTACTTCGTCCGGGGCGCCAACGCCGGAGCCGTCAAGGAGTAGCGGCGGGCGAACCCTAGCGACCCGCCCCGCGCCCCCACCGAAGGAGTCGCACAACCGCATGCCGACAACCGGTAACACCGCACCGTGGTGGCGCAGCGCCGTCATCTACCAGGTCTATATCCGCAGCTTCGCCGACGGCAACGGTGACGGCGTCGGCGACATCGCCGGCCTCCGCTCCCGTCTGCCGTGCCTCAAGTCACTCTGTGTGGAGGCCCTCTGGATCAACCCCTGGTACAAGTCCCCGATGGCGGACCACGGTTACGACGTGGCCGACTTCCGCGAGATCGACCCGCTGTTCGGCACCGTCGCTGAGGCCGAGCAGCTCATCGAGGAGGCACACGGGTACGGGATCCGCGTCATCCCGGACATCGTCCCGAACCACACTTCGGACCAACACGCCTGGTTCCAGGCGGCGCTGGCCGCCGGCCCCGGCAGCCCGGAGCGGGAGCGCTACATCTTCCGCCCCGGCCGCGGTCCCGACGGCACCCAGCCGCCCAACAACTGGGTGTCGGTCTTCGGCGGCCCCGCCTGGACCCGGCTGCCCGACGGCGAGTGGTACCTGCACCTGTTCGCTCCGGAGCAGCCCGACCTCAACTGGCAACACCCGGAAGTGCGGGAGGAGTTCGAGTCGATCCTGCGGTTCTGGTTCAGCCGGGCCGTGGACGGCTTCCGTATCGATGTGGCGCACGGCCTGATCAAGGACCCCGAACTGCCCGACCTGCCACCCCGCCAGAACTGCTCGAACTCACCGTGCGCGACGTCATAGACGACAACGCGATGGTGGCGCTCAACCTCGCAGGCCATCGTCTTCCGCTGCCGCCCGAAGTCGCCCGGTTGGTCCGTGCGCTACGCGACCAGTGCCAGGCACGCTGGCAGCTCGATCAGACAGCCAGCACAACACCGTGGCTGTTCCCCGGCCAGGAGCCTGCTCGCCCTCTCGGAGCCACCTATCTCAATTTGAAGCTTCGCCGACACGGCATCGCGCCTCGCGCCGGCCGCAACAATGCAGTCTCGCGCTGGCTACAGACCTGCCAGCGTCCGTCCTCGCCGACTTCACCGGCACCAGCATCAGTAACGCCACCCGCTGGACCGGATACGCCAGACGCGACTGGCTCGACTACATCGCATCCCGCACACGGACCTGACCGCTCTCCCGGGCGGCGGCCATGGACAAGAGAGACCACCACGAGATGGGGGCGGTCATAGCGCCTCGGCGCATTCGTCGACGAACGCGCAGAGCCGACGGATGAGGCTCAAGAAGAAGGGGATGGGGTCCGAGTCGCCCTGCATGTGAGGTGCATCGTGGAGCCACTGCTGCCACAGGCCGCCCGGTTCCCGGAAGCGGTCGGCGTGGCCACCTCCTAGGTTCAGGTCGATGAAGTGGAGAGCGCCCATTACGACGGTTTGGTCGTATGCGAGGTCAGGGCGGCAGAGGTAGCGATCCAGGTAGGCGGCGAGCAGATCAGCGTCGCGCGCCGTGCCGAAACTGGCCAGGGCCACGCTGTAGGCCAGCCCAACACAGCAGACCTCGCTGGCCAGCAGGAGTTCCCCGAGGCGCTCACGGAACTCGGTCCGGCGGGAGACAGCTACGAGCCAAGCCGCAGTTCTCCGTTCTCTCCAACTGCCCTCAAGAAGCGTGGTGATCTCATCCAGGGTGATGAGTCCCGCGTCCTCACAGAGATCTCGCATGAATCGGTCGCACTCAGGACTTTGCATGCGCAGCAAGCTGCCGCCGAGCTTCAGATAACGCCGCTCGGGCGTGACATAGCGGCGAACCAGGGCCAGCAACTCGGCATCGTCATGAGGATCGCGTATCACACGACCGATCTTGCCTTGCTGCCGCGGAACAGAGCCAACCCCTCCCTTGCCCTGGTGTGACTGAGTACGGTAGTTGGCACTTGTGTCCAAGTAAGGCATCGTTTCTTATGGTGTGACCGTTCGTTGAACCGTGCATGACGGATCTGGTTGAGCGTCTGGTGCCGGACGAGTTGTGGGTGCTGTTTCGGCGGGTGGTGCCGCCAACGGAGGTGATACGTCCGCAGGGCGGGGGCCGGCGGCGGGCCGGTGACCGCGAGTCCCTGGCCGCGATCATCTTCGTGGCCACCTCGGGCTGCACCTGGCGGCAGCTCCCGCCGGTGTTCGGTCCGAGCTGGCAGACGGTCTACCGACGGTTCGCTCAGTGGAGCCGGGCTCGCGTCTGGGCAAGGCTCCACCGCGTCGTCCTCGACGAACTCGGCGCCCGCGGCGAGCTCGACTGGTCGCGGTGCGCGATCGACTCCGTCAGCCTCCGGGCTGCAAAAGGGGGCCACTGACTGGACCGGATCCGACCGACCGCGGCAAGCTGGGATCGAAGATCCACCTACTCACGGACCGGAACGGACTCCCGCTGTCGCTGGGCATCTCGGCTGCCAACATGCACGACAGCCAGGGCCTTCAGCCGCTCGTGCGTGGTATCCCGCCCATACGTTCTCCCCGCGGACCCCGTCGCCGCCGCCCGGCGAAGCTGCACGCCGACAAGGGCTACGACTATGACCACCTGCGCCGTTGGCTCCGCAAGCGCGGCATCCGCCACCGCATCGCCCGCAAAGGGATCGAGTCCTCACAGCGGCTCGGCCGCCACCGATTGGTTGTTGAGAGGACCGTGTCCTGGCTCGTTGGCTGCCGCCGACTCCACCGCCGCTACGAACGCAAGGCAGAACACTTCCTCGCCTTCACCGGCATAGCCGCCGCCCTCATCTGCCACCGCCGACTCGTCCGTGTGGACGGGCAGGACCAGTCAGCGTGAGGCTCCGACACTGAGCTGACCCAGACACCGAAGGGCCTGATCTCCGGCTCGGTCTCGGTCTGCTCCGACAGGCTCTGTGCGTCGTCCGGGTCCGACCAGGTGACGAAGCCTGGCTCGCTGTCGGCCAGAAATCCTTCGACGACCGGACCGAGGTCGTCGGAAGCCACATAGGTACCGCTGAAGGCAACGCATCCGGGGCCACAGAAGCGGTCGAGCAACGGAGCTGCCCCGCCTGCTCGTCGTGCCAGACGTAGAAAGTCGCCACCCCAGAAAAGCCCAGATCGCGAATGCGTTCCCGGATGGCAGCAGCAGTCCGCTTGAAGGCAGCCACCACCTCGGCGACGGACAACGAACTCCTGTCCTCCTCAGCCGCACCCAGCGACCAGGCGTTGGTCTCCCATTCCACCCGCCGGTCAGCCGGCTCCAGCACCAGAGGCTCGTCCGCCACCTCAGCGATCCACGTCAACAGCACCCCAGCAGTATCCCTGCATAGCTCGACCCGAGAACCATCAAAAGAAACGACCTCTTAAGATCTGTCCGGCGGATCTTGTGCCGAAGGTCAGGCGACAGCCGGAGATCGAGCGCCTAACGTCCGCAGGCATGGCACCTTCACTTGAGCGTCCTCCCTTGCAGGCGGACGAGCGCACCGCGCTCATCGGCTGGCTGGATCTGCAACGGCAGATCCTGAGATGGAAGTGCGATGGTCTGAGCGAGGCCGACGCGCACCGCTCTGTCATCCCGACCTCGCCGGCGATGACGATGGCTGGCCTCATCAGCCATATGCGGTGGGTCGAGCACACCTGGCTGGAGGTGCTGTTTCTGGGCGGCGACAAGACGCAGAACCCGTCCTTTGACGAGACGGACGAGGACGCGAACTGGCGTACCGACGGCATCCCGCTGAAGCAGCTGCTCGCGGAGTACGAGGCCCAGTGTCACCCGAAGTAACGAAATCGTGGCTGCGGCCTCCCTGGACGACGTCGGCCGCCACCCCGGCAACCGCTCCGGCAACGCTAACCTCCGCTGGATGCTCATCCATCTCGTCGAGGAGACCGGACGGCATGCGGACATCGTGAGGGAGCTACTCGACGGGGCGAAGGGGTATTACTAGGTCCTCGGTGGATCACGACCGAAGTCAGAGCCGGATCGAGACAACGGTGACGGTGCCGTGGAAGACGTAGGCGCGTTTGTCGAACCGCGTCGCGATAGCCCGGAAGTTCTTGAGAGCCTTGAGGCGTTCCTCGGCAGCGGCTCGCCGAGCGTCGGGCCGCTCATGCTCTGCATTCATTTCGCCGAACTCGATCGAGTCAGGCCCGCGTAGCGGTGTGCCACTCCGCCGGGAAGCAGGTATTCGGCCAGCAGGTTGCCGGCGCGGCGGGATGGCAACCCCATGTCGTGCAGGAGTTCGTCCGCGCAGTGGATGTCGTAGGGGCCGAAGTCGTAGCCGCCGGAGCCTGGCAGTACCTGCTCCTGCCAGGCCAGGCAAGCGTCGATGGCCTCCCGCATCCCCTGCTCGTCCGGGGTGGTGCGCAGCGTCGCCCGGAAATGGCTGGTCAGCCAGTGCGCGGTGAGTTCCACGCCCATGATGTTGTTGAAGACCTGCCGGAAACCGACGAACCCGAGCCGGTCGGCGCCGGGTGGCACGATGCCTCGGTAGAGCCGCAGCCGCCCGTCGTCATCGTGCACGCGCACGCTCGAGTCCAGGAACGGGAAGACTTTGTGGTGCCCTGTGGCGAACACGATGACGTCTGCCGCCACTTCCTCGCCGGTCGCCAGTCGGAGCCCCTTGTCGGTATACGCCTCGACGGCACTGACCTTGGGGGCGATCAGGCCGCGGCGGACGGCCCGCACGTAGCCGCGTGGCATCACTCCCGCGTGGGCCAGATGGAAGGGGAGCGCGTGAGCGGGCCGCAGCCGCCTCGGCAGCCGGTACAGCCCGGTGGAAAGCAGCACGTCGCGGGTGATGAGCCACCACAGAGCCCGCTTGACCCGCTCGTCGATGCGGTCGATCGGACGGACGCAGGCCGGATCGTGGTAGCGGGGCAGGAGCGCCTCACCGAGCCGGGTGAACAGGATCCACTTGTAGTTGACCAGACCGAGCAGGAACCGCTCGGGGATCATCCAGTTCACCTTGCGCTGCACGATCGTGGCCGAGGCCGCCTCGTGTGCGGCGCGGGTGATCAAGTCCAATGCGGACTTGCCGCCGCCCACGACGACCACGCGCCGGCCGGCGAATGTCCCGGCCCGCACCTCGTTGGAGTGCAGCACGGTCCCGCGGAACGACTCACGCCCGGGCAGCTCGGGCAGTTGGGCATGATGATGAGCCCCACTGGCGACAACGACATAGTCGAAAGTCTCGCGATGAACGTCCGCCGCCTTGTCCCCGGTGGGCCGGGAGTCGACCGACCAGCCGGAGGCGCCCACCCGCCCGGGCCCCTCCACCGGCCGGATGGAGATCACCTCGGTACCGGGCCGGACGCGGTCCAGTACACCGAAGATCTCGGCGTAGTTCTCCAGGTAGCGTTGCGTGTCCACCGCGCTGGCGAAGTGCAAGCGGTTGGGCAGGTCCGCGAACTCGAAGATGCGGAGCGCGGACTGGTTGGCCAGCCCGTCGTAGCAGCCCTCTGATGACCAGATCCCGCCGACCTGCTGGTACTTGTCGAAGACCGTGACGTCGAAGCCGTTCTCCAGCAGCACCTTGGCGGTGACGATTCCCCCGGGGCCGGCCCCGACCACACACGCTCTCATTAGCTGTCACTCCCCATGGGCGATCGCCGTGTCCAGCTCGCTCATCATCCCGGATGCGGACCTCCCTGCCCAGGGCGCCCTCCGGTACCTGAGGCATCAGAAGCTGAACGAGCACGGCCACACCCCAGGACACGACGTACGCGGTCAACGCCCACAGACGGGGACGACCGCGCGCATCACGGTGCGTCAGAAACCGGGAACGCCGTATCCATTTGTCCCTGCGGCAGTCGACGACGCGGAGACCTCGACCCCTGCGCCGCTTTGCCACCCAATCCAGTCCATGCAGGTCAGCGCCATCCGTCCGACTGACTTCGCTGTCAACGGACACCTGCGGCGCAGCTGGTGCTCAGACTTCGCTGAGACTGCTCAAGGTTCGGTGCGACAGGTCATCGGCGTACAGACGCAGCCGAACGCCGGGCTGGCCCGGATCCCGGAAGGTGCTCTCAGAGATCGCGGTCGCCCACGTCCGGGCGATCGCCTTCTGGAAGGCGAACACGGTGTCGGCGTCCAGGCCCGCCACGTCGATGACGACCTGGCCCGGCTCAGCCACATGTGCTTCTTGGATGGGATCCACGTCTGTCAGTACGCGTTCGTACGCGCCGGGGTTCTCTGCTGGCTTGGGATTCACCCGACCGAAGGAAATGTCAGTGCTGGCGTCTACCGTCAGGGGCATGACCCCTTCGCCGAACTCCCGTGACAGTGCATGGGTTTTGGAGGCCACCATCCGGACCGCGCTGGCCGCCGATCCTCACTGGCAGGAACAGTTGGACAGGCTCCGCCCGATCGCAGCGTACGACGGCGAGACATGTGCGTCTCGGCGCGCTGGACCTGGCGGGCGTGCAGGTGTTGCAGACCCTCTTCGACGCCGCGCACATCCATGGCACCGAGGTGCGCCTCGCACCCGTGGCCGTCCCGGCGTACTGGAATGGTCCCACCTTCACGATGGACTCGGAAGTGGCCTCTCTTCTGGAGGCGCAGAGCGACCGGGGGCGGCCGCTCGGCCAGCTGCCTCTCGCCTGAGTGGCCCGCGGCGGGCGACGACTTCGAGATGCTGTCGGCTCTGTAGCGCAGGATGCCTACCATCGTCCGCGACTGTCGCGCTTATGTCGCTCGGCGAGGGCGGCGGGGTAAAGCACGTGGTGCCCATAGCGGGCACGGGCGCGATCGGCGACGGCTTCGATCGCGAGGGGTTTGTCGTCCTGCGTGTCGAGGGTGAGCTGTCGCGTGGCCCGGTGGGCCGGGCGAAGGGCATCGGCGCGCAGTGCGATGCTGCGGACCCGGGCGCGCTGGAGGCCGGGGGCTTCGTAGACCGCGTACGCCGCGCGGGCCAGGAGCACGGTGTGCTGAGTCGCTTCGGGCAGGGCACGGCGGCGGCGGGTCGAGCTCTGGTCGGCATAGCGGATGGTGCAGGTCAAACCATTGGCGATTTGATCTGCGTTACGCAGGCGGGCACCGAGGTCGTCAGCGAGGGCGAGCAGGGCGCGCCGGTGCTCGGCCGGGTCGAGCTCGTCGCGGGCAAAGCGGTCGGCGCTGATGCTCGCCGGGGTCGGGGTGGGGTCGACGGCCTGGGTGTCGCGGCCCCGGGCATGCTCGTGGAGGGCGCGGCCGGCCCGGGCGCCGAGCAGGCGTTGCAGCGTGAGCTGGGGGACATTGACGACGTCGCCGACGGTGTGCAGACCGTACTCGCCGAGCGTCGTGGCCGTCTTCGCACCCACACCGGGCAGTTCCCGGACCGGGCGCGGGCGCAGGAAGTCGGCGATCGCCTCGGGGGAGTCGTCGACGACGGTGCGCTGCCCGGGCGGGGTCAGTGCGCAGGCCATCGCGGCGAGCATCCGGTTGGGTGCGCAACCCGCCGAGCTGCGCAGGCCGAAGTGGGCGAGCACGCGCAACTGGACCAACGCGGCCAGCCCTCGGGCGTCCCGCTTCCAGTACGGGATCGCCCCGGTGATGTCCAGGGCAGCCGAGTCCGGTTCGATCATCGGCACGCGCGGCGTGACGTCCTCCAGCAAGCGGCGCAGCCGCTCGGGGAGTTCAGCGTCGTGGCCCTCCGGAACGTCGAATCGAAGGTGGCCGGGTTCTGGCTGACTCGTTATGGCGGACTCACCGCAAGTGATCATCGTCTGCGTCGAGGGCACGAGGATCTGCTGGAGTTCCTGACGCCATTGGTCGGCGTCGGCACTGTCCACCCACCCGGTAGTCAACTCGGATCCCTCCTGGAGGACACGGTGCAGTGCTTTGCGGGCCATTGCGCGAATCGCTGCTGGTAGTTCAGGCAGTGGCTCTCCTGGCCCGTCTTCTGGATCGATCACGATCTGACTGCTCGCGACGAGCGCCGCAGCGGCGACTGCTTCGACACCGTCCCCGCCCTCCACCCGTGTGCCAGCGTTCGCAACTCGCTGGAATGCCTGCTCGAGCACGTTGACCTGCTGGGGAGCAAGACCCTCGAGTCCATCAACAAAGTCGGCGGCGAGGTCACTGCCGAACGGGCCGGTTCCCCACGTTCCGTCGCGCACCTCGACCACACGCCGGGGAACTGCGACCCGGCCCAACCTCCGCGCCCTGTGCCAGCGTTGCCACCTGCACTACGACCAGGACCACCACGCCCGCACCTGTAGGTTCGCATGTCGCGTGTCCCGCAGTAGCCTGATCGAGCGGAGTCCGTGAGACATGGGGGGTGGTGAGTGCAAGCGCCTGCGACCGTCGTGCAGCTCGCTCTGCTCGTCCTTCTGGTGCTGCCCGGGGTCACCTATCAGTTCGTCCGGGAACGCCGCCGTGGGCCGGTGCCCGGTGAGCGTGATCTGGGTGAGCGGGTGCTGCGGGCGATCGTCGCGTCGATCGCGCTGGACGCCCTGTACGCAGTGGTGGCGGGGCCGGCGCTGGTTCGCCTGGCTCGAGGCGCCGACGGCGGCTGGGACGGCTTCGTGGAACGGCCGCGAGTGGTCGGCTTCGTCGCCGTGGTGCTGTTCCTCGTCGTGCCGGCCGTGGCGGCGGTCACCGTTTCCCTGGTGGATCGGCAGCGGCGCAAGGCTCGGTTCCTGCGCACGCCCAGCGCCTGGGACCACGCGTTCCGCGACCGCGAACCGTGCTTCGTGCGCGTGCGGCTCAAGGACGGCAACTGGGCGGGCGGCTGGTACGGCAACCGGTCGTACGCCTCCTCGTACCCCCACCCGGCCGAGCTGTACCTCGAATCGGCGCGCGTGATGGGTGCCGACGGGGCGTTCGGCGCGCGCGTGCACGGGACGGCGGGCCTGCGGCTGCGGGCGGAAGACTTCGATGTGCTGGAGTTCGTCGAAGCCGGAGAACCGGCGGCCGTGCCGGGGGAGGAGCGATAATGGCGCACGAACCCGAGCTCTCGCATGAACCCGAGCTCACGCCCGAAGAGGCGGCGCTGCTGCAGGAGGCCGCGGAACGCGGCTACACCCCGAAACGTACGGTCGCCGAGCCGGACGAGGCGCCCGGCGGCCCGGCCGGCACCTCGAACGGCAACGAGGACTGACGCGTGGGCGGCGGGCCCGCGAACGGTCTGGCCGAGCGGTTCTGGGAGGCGTTCCGGGTGGCCCGGCACAGCGCGGACCCCGCGTCGGTCGAGAAGGCGATCGACCTCGGCCATGCCGTGCTGGCCGCCGAGGACGTGGCCGAGCGCTGCTCGGTGCTGTCCAATCTCGGGGGCCTGCTGCAGACCCGCTACCACCAGACCGGAGACTTCGAGTTCCTGCGGGAGGCCGTCCGCAAAGTCATGGAGGCTTACGTCCTGGCGTACGAAAGCCCGGAGGACTCGGCCAACTACGCCAACAACATCGGCATGCTGCTGCACACCGCGTTCCAGCAGAACCAGGACCGTGGCACCCTGGCCGACGCGCTGTACTGGAGCCGGACGGCCGTCGACGAGGAACCGTCCGCGAAGAAGGCGTTCTACCTGGTCAACCTCGTTGTCGCGCTGCGGACGGCGTTCACCGTGACGAAGGACCTCGCCCCCCTGGCGGAGGCCGCCGAGCACGCGCGGGCCGCCGCCGAGTGCGCCCCCGATGATGTGTCCACCGCCAGGAGTCTGCACTGCCTCGCCGTCGTCCTGCGCGACTGGTCCCATGAGACCGGGGAGACCGGTGTCGTGGAGGAAGCCGTCGACGCCGCGCGGCGAGCGGTGGAGCACACGTCGGCCGGGTCGTCCGACGTGCTCGACCGGTTGAAGATCCTCGCGTACCTTCTCGACGACCGCTACCGGGCTCGCGGAGCGCGGGATGATCTGGCCGAATTGCTTCGGGTCCGGCAGACGTTGGTGGCCCACACCCCGGTCACCGATCCGCGGCACTCGCAGAACCTCGTCGAGCTGACGACCACGGAACGAGACTGGGCCGCGCTCACCGGCGAGCGCCCGAAATCGAACCTTGGCTGGGAACGCGCCGACACCGAAGCCGAAGTGTGCGGCCGGTATGCCGCCGAGTTCAAGCAGACCCGGGACTCGGCCCTGCTCGAGCGGGCGATCGAGCTTGGGCGTTCGGCGGCGGCGGCGACCCCCGCCGGGCACCCCCGTCGGGGCGTGCGGCTGGACCACTTCGCCGCGGCGCTGGCCACCCGGGGTGAAGAGTTCGGGGACCGCGCCGCGCTCGCGGAGGCCGTCATCATCGAGCGGGAGGCGGTCGCGTGCACGTCGGCGGGCCATCCGCTGCGCGTCCAGTTCATGGGCAACCTCGCCGTCAACCTGAACGCGTTGTTCCACGCGACTGGAGACCTGGCCCACGTCATGGACGCGATCGACGTCGCTCGCCGTGCCGCCGAGGCCACCGCCGGGCAGGGTGACCACCCGCGTTCGCTCGGGATCCTCGGCGTCGTGCTGCACAACCGGTTCCGGGTGACCGGCGAGCTGCAGGCGCTGTCGGAGGCGGTCGACCGTGCGCGCGAGTCCGTCCGCCTCGGCGCGAGCCTGGTCGCCGGGCAGGCCCAGCGGCTCTCCAACCTTGGCGCCATGCTGTCCGACTGGTTCATCAGGACGGGCGAGGCGAGCGTGCTCGACGAGGCGATCGCCGCGCACCGCGCGGCCGCGGATGTGACGGCGGACGACGACCCGGACCGGGCAGTGCGGCTGGCCAATCTCGGCGGTGTCCTGGGGATGGCGTACGAGAAGTTCGGCGACCGGAACGCGTTGCGGGACGCGATCGCCGCGCGTCGCGCGTCCGTGGCCGCGACGCCGCAGGACAGCCCCCACTGGCCCGGGTACACCGCGAACCTTGCCGCCGCGCTCGGCGACTGGTGCACGAACCCCGTCGCACCCGCCGCAGCGCGACGGGAGCCGCCGGATCCGCAACTCCTCGCCGAGGCGGTCGGCCTGGCCCGGAGCGCGGCGCAAAGGCCCGAGCAGGACGCCTATTCCCGGGCGGGTTTACTGACCCGCGTCGCCAACGTCCTGGCGCTCGGCTTCCGGCACCTCGGCGACGGCGACGCGCTGACCGAGGCACTCGGCTGCTACCGGGAGGCCGCGGCGTCTGCCGGATCGCCGACGGAGAGCCGGGCGGAAGCGGCGGACCGGTGGGGCGATCTGGCCGCCGAGGCCGGGCAGTTCG
This sequence comes from Streptomyces azureus, assembly GCF_001270025.1. Lineage (NCBI taxonomy): Bacteria > Bacillati > Actinomycetota > Actinomycetes > Kitasatosporales > Streptomycetaceae > Streptomyces > Streptomyces azureus. The sequence continues at coordinate 13,378 of NZ_DF968352.1, forward strand.
ACGTGGCCGCCGAGGGGTACGCCGCCGCGGTCCGGCTGCTGCCCCGGCTCGCCGGGCGCCGCCTGGGCCGCGAGGATGCCCAGTACTGGCTCGGCCGGTTCGCCGGGGTCGCCGCCGACGCGGCCGCGTGCGCGCTGGCCGCCGGCGACGAGGTGAGCGCGGTGACCCTGCTCGAATCCGGGCGCTGCGTGCTCGCCGCCCAGGCACTCGACAGCCGCGGCGATCTTTCCGACCTGCGCGAGCGGGCACCCGAGCTGGCCGAACGCTTCCGGACGCTCACCGCGGAGTTCGAAACCGACACCACGAGCGACCGCGTGGCCCTCGCCGACGAGCTCGACGCGGTGACCGACCGGATCCGCGCGCTGCCCGGGATGGAGCGGTTCCTACGGCCCCCGCTGCTCACCGACCTCACCGCGCAGGCACACGAGGGCCCGATCGTGTACGTCAACGTCAGCCGGCACCGGTGTGACGCGCTGATCATCACTCCGGACGGGGTCCGGTCACGCGCGCTGGACCGGCTGAGCGAAGAGACCGTGAGCCACCGCGTACGCGCTCTGCACAGCGCGTTCACGAAGGGGCGGCTGGCCGCCGAGCAGGCGATCCACGACACGCTCGAGTGGCTGTGGGACACCGTCGCGGGCCCTGTGCTCGGCGAACTGGGGCTGACGGCGGAACCGGCGGCGGACGGTCCGTGGCCAAGGATCTGGTGGGCCCCGGTCGGGCCGCTCAGCCTGCTCCCCCTGCACGCGGCGGGCCACCACCGCGACGGCGGACCTGTGCTCCTCGACCGCGTCGTCTCCTCGACGACGCCGACGATCCGCGCTCTGGGCCACGCCCGCGCGGGCCGCCGCGACGACCGGAACGAGCCGCGGCTGCTGGTGGTCGCGATGCCGCACACTCCGGACGCCCCGGACCTGCCCGGCGCACAGGCCGAAGCCGACCACCTGGCCGCTCTCATACCCGGCGCCACGGTCCTGGTCGGCGCGGACGCGACTCGTGACGCCGTTCTCGACGCCTTGCCGGCCAGTGGCTGGGCGCACTTCGCCTGCCACGGGTACAGCGACCCGGACAACCCTTCGGACAGCCACCTCGCGCTGCACGACCACGACCGCGCGCCGCTTCGGGTGCTGGACCTTTCCCGGCTGCGTCTGCGGAACGCGGAGTTCGCGTTCCTGTCGGCCTGCGACACGGCCCGCACCACTGCACGCCTGTCCGACGAGGCGATCCACCCGTTGGCGGCTTTTCAGATAGCCGGTTTCTCTCAGGTGGTCGGCACGCTCTGGCGCGTCGACGACGTGGTGGCGCCAGCCTTCAGCCAGCAGCTCTACGGCGAGTTGATCGCGGACCGATCCGGTGCGTTGTGCGCGTCGGCGGCGGTCCATCGCACGGTCAGGCAGCTCAGGGCGAAGTATCCGAACCTGCCGTCGGTGTGGGCCGCACACGTCCACGCGGGCGCCTGATGACGCGCAAAGGTGAAGGCGAGGGTCAAGGCGGAGGGTCGCCCGGCAGTGCTGGTGCTGTCGGGCGACTTCGATGCGAGCGGCATGGACATCAGCCGCTCCTTCGTCGAGATGACCAGCTGCTGGAAGAAGGTCCACCGCATCGGCCTGGACGAGGGGCTGATCACCCGGTACGGCCTGCCGGTGCTGCGGGGCAAGGCCACCGACTCCCGGGCCGCTGACTTCATCACCGCCCACCCGGAGATCCACGCCTGAGACGGCTTCGGGGCGGACGAGAAGGACCGGCCGTACCCGGTGCAGGTGGAGCTGGACGCCGTGGACCCGGGTGAGCTGCGCGGCCTGTACCAGCGGGTGATCCGGCCATGGGGACCACCGGTACAGCCATTACTGACTTCGGCTCGTCAGGGTGAGCTTTCCTGAAGTGCCTGCTGGGGCCTCGGGTAGTGGCTGTATTCCGTGGTGTGTGAGGTATGCGGGTGGGGGCGGGCTGACCCCTGCGGGACGTCAGCGCCGGGAGATGGTGCGGATGCAGGCGGCCGAGCTGTTCGAGCAGAGGATCAAGCCGTCCGAGGTGGCACGGCGCCTGCGGGTGAGCCCGAAGTCGGCCTACCAGTGGCATCAGTTGTGGCGGGACGGCGGCGTGCAGGCGCTGGCCTCCCGCGGCCCGAGTGGATCGCGATGCCGACTGTCCCCGCGCTGTCTGGAGAAGCTGGCCGCATGCCTTGATGAAGGACCGGCCGCGCACGGAAGGGTGGAGGACCAGGTGTGGACCGCCGCCCGGGTAGCCACGCTGATCGGCAGGAAGTTCCACATCTCCTACAGCGTTTCGGGAGCCACGAGGCTGATGCACCGGCTCGGCTTCAGCCCGCAGTTCCCTGCGCGGCGGGTCGCCGAACGCGACGAGCAGGCCGTGACCCTGTGGAAGGAGGCGACCTGGACCGAGGCAAAAGAGCCTGGGCGGCCTGCGGGGGCTACATCTGCTTCGAGGACGAGGCAGGCTTCACGCGACAGCCGCCCAAAGGACGCACCTGGGGCCGACGCGGCCACACTCCGCAGGTGACGGTGAGCGGTCGACGCTCAGGTCGCCTGTCGGTGGCCGGGCTGATCGCATGCGGCGCGGCTTCCGCACCCGGCTGTGCCACCGCCTGCGCACCCACCCCGCGGGCAAAGGCAAGCGCCGCAGCATGGGCGAGCGCGACTTCATCGCACTGGTCGACGGCGTCCACCAGCTCGTCAAGGCGCCGATCGTGCTGGTCTGGGACCGGCTCAACACCCACGTCTCCCACGCTTTGCGTGAGTTGATTGCCGAGCGTGACTGGCTGTCGGTTTTCCTGCTGCCCGCCCACTCGCCGGACCTGAACCCCGTCGAGTGGGTATGGGCGCACGTCAAGCGCAGTCTGGCCAACCTCGCCGTGGTCGCTCTCGACCGGCTCGAAGCCCTCGTACGCAACCGGCCAAACGCCTCCAGTACCGCCCCGAAAGCCTCGACGGCTTCATAGCGGGCACCGGCCTGACCCTCGACGACCCAGCCTCACCTTGACGAGCCGAAGTCAGTAACGGGTGGGACGACGAGGCAGAGGGGTACCGGACGCCCGGAACGCCGCCCGAACGGCGAACGGAACGTTGCGCAGATGACCCCCGGATGAACATCACCCGGCGGATTCCGGCGTGACTGGCAACACAGGGCCCCCACTGGTCACCCTGGGCTCCCTGCCAAGTACTTCACGGCTCAAGGGAATTCGGGGGGCCCGGCTGTGAGCGAACAGGTCGAGCAGTGGATCGCGATACTGAGCCTCGGGTTCCCCGTCGCCGCGTTCGTGTGGGAGTTCGCCATCGTCGGCCGCAAGCGGCTCGGCTACCGGGTGCAGATGGACACCCTGGCCGCGGACGCCGCCGACAAGCCGTACGCCGACGTGCTGGCGGACATGCGGCACGACGGCCACCAGCTCAAGGACCCCTCGTTCGTCCTGCTGCGCATCGAGAACGCCGGCTCGGCCAAGATCGTCTCGGAGGACTATCTGGCCGATCCCGCCGATCCCTATGGCATCAAGGTCACCTTCCGGAACCGCCGGGTCGCGGCCGTGGTCCTCACCGATCCGAGCAACAACGCGCTGCGTGACTTCTTCTTCGAAGAGGTGACGGAAGGCGACAACCTCCGCATCGTCGCCAAGCCCGGCTTCCGCCGCAGCAACAACGCGGGGGACCGCACGGGCACGATCCGGCTGCCGAAGGTGACGCTGCCCCGAGGCTCGGAGTACAAGGTGCTCGTCGTGCTGGAACGCTGGCCCGACGACCACAGCACCGACACCTTCCCGGACCCCGTCGTCCAGGGGACCGACGGGCACGACCGCTGGTACGACCCGCTGGTGAAGTTCTTCCGGCTGAAGGCGACCAGGACCGAGAGCCATGTGTTCGCTTCGCGGCCCGCCTGGTGGGCCATCTGGGTCCTGATCGCGGCCGTCGTCGTCCAGGCCGGGTTCACGCTCTTCTTCCGCGACGACCGGCGGCCCCCGCTGGACTGCGTCGAGGGCACCCTGCACCTGCACGGGTCCACTGCCTTCGCGCCCGCCGTGCGGGCCGCCGCCGACGACTACCTGGACCGGTGCGAGGGGGCGAACGTGGCGATTCCGCTGGAGCGGGACACCTTCCGGGGCAGCACCGACGGCGTCACCGCCCTGGACGCGGCGGGCGAGGATGCGAAGATCCCGGTCGGCGAGGGCCTAGGCGACCATCTCGCCTTCACCGACGGCCTCGCCTCCGCCGGACACCCCCGGCTGATCCCCAGGCCCGTCGCCTTCTCCGTGTTCACTCTCGTCGTCAACAATGAGGCCGGCGTGGAGAACCTGAGACTGGACCAGGTCCGCGACCTCTTCGCGGGCCGGGTCCGCAACTGGTCGCAGGTCGGTGGCAACGAGGTCCCCGTCCACCTCGTCAACCGCAACCCCGGCTCCGGCACCCGTGGCACCCTGGTCCGCAAGGTCCTGGACGGCCGCGAGCCGCCCCAGTTCACCGTGACCGACTGCGCGGCCCTGGACGCGAAGGCGTACGGCCGCTGCGAGGTCAGCAGCACCGACACCATGCTGGACACCGTCGCCGCGAACCCCGGCGCCCTCGGCTACAGCGAGGCCGCGGTCGTCGACGGTCACGACGGCGCGGACCACTTCGTCAAGGTGACGATCGACGGCAGGCGGCCCACCGCCGAGGGCGTCGAGCAGGCGAACTATCCCTATTGGCAGACCGAGTTCGCCTACACCTACGGCGATCCCCCGGCCGGGTCGGTCGCGGCGGCCTTCCTGAACTTCCTCACCCAGCAGAGCGGCCGCGACATCCTGCACGAGCACGGCCACGGCCTGTGCTCCGAAGTGCAGAACTCGGGGGAGTGCCGCCCGGTCTGACCCACCCCACCCGACCTGTCCTGCGCTAACGTCGTGCCCCGGGTATCCAACGCACCCACCCCGGAGGGGACTTCGTGGGGATCGAGAGCGACCAGGTCGTCTACGAGTATCTGAGCCGCGTCGGCGACGTGGCGCAGCAACGGCAGCTGCCGTCGGCCGCCCGCATGCGCCTGGTGTCCGAACTGCGGGGCGAGATCGACCGGCGGTGTTGGCGGCGCTCGACCGAGACCCGCGATACCAGATGACGGACACGGCGGCGTTCCGCGCCTGGATCCAGGAGCTCGCGAACGCCGCCCTCGCCGACCTTGACGGCACGCACTTCACGATCCCCGCGCCGCTGCGACGGATCGACTGCCGGATCACCCACAGCAACGGGCCCGCTTTCTATCTGGCGCCCAGCGAGGACCTATCGCGTCCTGGGACGGTCTGGTGGCCATTGGCCGACCCGGACACGCCGATCCCGACGTGGACAGTGCCGAGCACGATGTTCCACGAAGCTGTTCCAGGCCATCACCTGCAGCTGGGCGTGACGACCCTCAACACCGCCACCCTCAACCGATTTCAGCGGTTGTCGTGCGAGCTGCACTTGGGGCACCGCGAAGGGTGGGGCCAGTACGCCGAGAGGCTCATGGACGAGCTCGGGTACTTCGCTAACCCGGCGCACCGCCTGGGAATGCTGGCCGGCGGGCAGCACTGCGCGCCGCGCGGGTCGTGCTGGACATCGGGCTGCACCTTCAGCTTCCGATCCCCGCGGGCACCGGGTTCCATGAGGGGGAGCGTTGGACGCCGCTGCTGGGCCGCGAGTTCCTCACCGAGTACTGCCGCCTGGGCCCGCCGGGATTCGTCGAGTTCGAGATCGACCGGTATCTGGGGCGCCCCGGGCAGGCCCTCGCTTACAAGCTGGGGGAGAAGGCGTGGCTGGAGGCGCGGGACGCGGCCCGCTGCCGCGACGGCGCCGCGTTCGACCTAAGCAGTTCCACCACCACGCCCTGGACCTGGGGCCGATGGGCCTGGATCTGCTGCGCGCCGAACTGACCCGCTAGGTCGTCAGCGCGCGAACAGCTCGGCAGGGCGCAGCGGGAACGCGTCGGTGCCGGCCTCGATCCGGGTAGGGCAGAACCCGTCGGCCAGGACCGCGGCCCTGAACGGCGTCGCGGGCACAGGTAGCAGCACCTGCCACGAGCGCGCCACCGATACCTCGTAGTGGCGCGCTTGCTCCCGAGGGCCCGCCACCACACAGCAGCGCGCGTCCAGCGCACCCGGCCTCCAAGCCTGGGTGTGCTGGTGGCAGTGCGGATCCTCATCCGCAGAACGTCCCGTCCACAGTGGCTGCGCTGTCCAGCAGACGTGCGCGGTTTACCGCGCGGCGGCATGCGAACCGACCACGCTGCGCAAGACTTGCCCCGGTCTACTGATCTACTACCACCGCCTCCTCTGAAGGGCGTGGGCCTGCTTTCTATCGGGTCTTCTGCACGTGGGTGGTGTCGGCGTCCAGAGGGGTGCCGTCGGCGCTGGTCGGCATCATTTCAGGCACAGGGGTGCCGTGCTGGTCGACAAGGATGGAGTGGGTCTCGCCGGGGGCGAAGGCGTGCCGTTCTCCCCACTGTCTCAGGGTGAGGATGACGGGGAAGAGATCGCGGCCGGCGTTGGTGAGCACATATTCCTGACGGCGGCCCGATGGTGCGGTGCGTTGGGCGAGGAGCCCGTGAGCGGTCAGCTTGCGGAGGCGGTCGGTGAGGATGTTGCGGGCGATGCCGGTCCGTCGCTGGAACTCGGTGAACGATCGTGCCCCGTCCATCGCATCGCGGATGACGAGAAGGCTCCACCTGTCGCCCACGAGATCGAGCGTGCGGGCGACCGGGCAGTCGCGGTCGGTCCAGTCCAGGCTCGGGGCGCGCTTGGTGGTGCGTGACATGACACCTCCCAATGGGTTGCGGATTGAAACCATCATGCCGTAAGGTAAATCAGTTGCAATCTGCTACCAATTAGGTTGGAGTGCAATGAACGCATGGCGGCGGTTACTGCTCGCAGTGGTCTGTGGTGTCGCTGTGGCAAGCATCTATGCCGCGCAGCCGGTTCTGGAGCCGATGGGACGCGATCTCGGTGTGCCGGCAGAACTCACCGGGTGGATCGTCGCGACCGGCCAGTTCGGCTATCTGGCAGGGCTGCTGCTGCTGGTGCCGCTCGGCGATGTGGTCGACAGGCGCCGGCTCATCGCCTTGCATCTGGCGGTCACCGCAGTGGGCATGATCCTGACGGCTTCGGCGTCAGCTGCATGGGTGGCGTTCGCGGGGCTCGCGGCGGCCGGGGTGTTCGCGGTCGTGGTGCAGACCACGGTGGCCTACGCCGCGTCGGTCTCGCTGCCTGGCGAGCGCGGCCGGAACATCGGTGTCGTGACCTCGGGTGTTGTGGTCGGCATCCTGGGTGCGCGGGTCGTCACCGGCACGCTCGCGGAGGTGTGGGGCTGGCGGAGCGTCTATGCCGTGCTCGCGGTGCTGTCACTCGGGCTCGCAGCCCTCGTCCTCGTGGCACTGCCGTCAGAGGAGCGCCCCAGCCCACCTGCCGGGTACAGGCAGGTTGTCGTCTCGCTCGGCGGACTGTTCGGGCAGCGGGTCTCCCTGACGCGCGGGCTCATCGCGTTCTTCTTGTTCGCATCGTTCGGAACCCTGTGGAGCGGACTGTCCCTGCCGCTGGCGGACACGCCGTGGCAGCTGAGCGAGAGCCAGATCGGACTGTTCGGCATCGCCGGACTCGCCGGCGCACTGGGCGCGGCACGCGCGGGCCGGTGGGCGGACGCAGGGCGGGCGGCCCCGGTCACCGGTCTCGCGCTCGCCCTGCTGATCCTCTCCTGGGCAGCGATCGCGCAGCTGTCGTGGTCACTGTGGCTCCTCATCGTCGGAATCGTGGTTCTCGACTTCGCGGTCCAGGCCGTGCATGTGAGCAACCAGCACCTGCTCACCGCCGCGTATCCGGATCGCGTCAGCAGCGTCATCGGCAGCTACATGGTCTTCTACTCACTCGGCTCCGCCCTCGGCGCAGCAGCGACCACCGCCCTCTTCACCGCCTACGGCTGGGCGGGCTCCAGTCTCCTCGGGGCCGGATTCGCGGCGTGCGCGCTGGCCGTCTGGGCGACCAACAGGCAACCGACCCGCGATAGCGCGCACAGCCAATCCGAGAAGGCGGGTCAGCGCCAGGCGCGGGAGGAAACGCCAGGCACTGACCAAGCCGGACAAGTGATGGACAACCCCAAAGTCCTCTGAGTGCTCCCAGGTCACTGTAATCTCAGGCCTTGAGCCTTTCTTCACGAACCTATGCCGATTTTGTCCCGTCTAACCAGTTCGGGATTCCTGAAGACCTATCATCTGCGTCACCGCTCGTTCGAGATGTGTGAGAGGGAGGCCGGGGTAAGCCTTGCGATCGTGGAAACCTTCGAGTGATGGCGTTCGAAACCGATGAGCTGGTTGCCCAGGCCACTGGCTACCGCTGTCTTCACGAGGGCATCGACGTCCTCAGCTGCCAGGCCCCCGACCTGCACGACGTCCCAAACCGCTTTAGGCGCGAAGGCATGACGCACGTGATCCTCGACGGCACGCTCATCGAGTCCGACCGCCTCGCGGGCGTCCGTGAGAACGGCAACGACCTGTGGTTCTCCCAGAAGCACAAGACGTTCGGTGGCAATATCCAGTTCCTCGCCGCTCCCGACGGCACCCCGTTGTGGGTCTCCGACGTCGAACCCGGCTCCACCCCGGACATCACTGCCGTGCAGCCGGGGCCAGCTGCACCGGCGCGTGTTTCGTGGTTACGTCGCCCACTCCAGTCCGAGATCAGCCAGAGCGAGATGTGCGCGGAGCTGGGCGCGAGCAAGCCCACCGTCAACCGCGGCTTCAAGGAGCTCCGCGAGTGCGGACTCGTCTGGAGCCTCGAAGACGGCCTATACCAGATCCACCCGCTGGTGACCGGCGGCAAGGTCTCCTCCGCCGTCATGGCCGTCCCCGAGATCAAAGCCGCCGAGCCCGAACGCTTCACCGAGCAGCGACGGGCCCGGTACGCCGCGCAGATGGCCAACCTGGCCCCGACCGGCTGAGCCTTCCTCCGACCGCCCGCGAAGAACACCACGGTGCCGCACCCCCAGGTGCGGCGCCGTTCCTGTGCCCGGCCCCCACCCACGCCGGTAGCACCAGATAAACCGGCTTGTTCTGGAGGGGCAGAACAAACGGTGCCGCTGAGCGACGGTCGGCGTCCCGTTGCAGCGGACGGACAGGGCATCGCTGCGTCCCGTTGCTGCCCGACCGAGGCCGGCCTGCTGCTCGTGCAGCACCCTTGCGCCGCCCGGGTCGTGCGATTACTGCGCCCCAGCCCCCGATCCCGTGCAGCAACCGGCCTTGCACCCTTCACCACCAGGAGCAGCAGCCGGTTGCGCAACGGACGCTGCACAGTGCAGGCCGGGAAGGGTGCAAGGGACTGCAACGTGCAGTCGGTGTGCAGTCGGTTGCAGCAACGGCGGACTCACCGGGAGCGCCGGCACCCGGCGAGGACAGGGCTGATCGGCAGCAACCTTGCACTCCAATAGTGGTTAGTACAGATAGCGGTTCTGTGCGGGTAGTAGATCCCTCCCCCCTGAGAGCAGAGCCCGGTCCGGGAACAGCCGAGAGCCGCAGCATGACGGGACGACGGTGGCTAGACAGGGGCATCAGCGGGGCTCTCCAGCTCCCGGAGGCGCTGTGAGGCGCTGTGAGCGCCTCTGGGAGCCTTGATCGTCACTCGGGAGCCCGGAGGGCCTCAGAACGCGGCAGATGGCCGCACAGAGCCGGGAAGGATCATGCGCGCCGGACGCCGGCAGTCCGTCGTTACAGGCGAGGGCAGGTGATCGGTTCCCGCGTTGCGAGCTCTGCTCTCAGGGGGAAGGGGGAACAACCCGCACATAGGTACTACCTGTACTAACCACTATTGGGGTGCAAGGCCGCCCCCCGGGCCGGGCCCGGTACGAGCGGGTGGCGCGGCACCGGCCGCGACCCCGGAGGGTGGCAGCCGGCTGGTGGGTGCAAGACCGGGCCGGGACGTGCGGGGCGGCCGCGGCTGCAGGCGCTGGGCGAGGGTCTCGCAGTACCCGAGGGACGTTGCCGCCACCGCGAGATCGCCTCTGGTGGCGGCCCGCCGGGCCACGGCCATCATCGCCAGCATGTTCTGCAGCGGGCTGTCCTCGCCGGCGGCAGCGGCCTCTTCGACCCGGGCGAGCAGCACGCGGTCGGCCTGGTCCAGGACCTCGGACCACACACCGCCGTACGCCGCCGCGTCGACTCCGGTCAGCGGTGTCAGCCACAGGTCGGCGTGCGACTGGAGCACCCCTTCGGGAGAGCGGAAGTCGAGCACGGTGCCGCACGGCATCGTGCCGTCGTCGGCATGGTCCGCGGCGCCAGGCCACCCGTCCAGGTTCACGGTGTGCCCGGGGCACAGGTACGCGAGCCAGGCCGCGCCGGACCCGGAGTCCTGTGCGGGGCCTTCGCGGAGCACAGTGGCCTTTAAGGGGTCCTTTCAGAATGCCGGGACTTTGCGGGCGAGGGTCATGCAGTGGGCGAGATGGAGGAGAACGTCGTGCATGTCGTCCCGGGTTTCCCAACGGGTCCGTAGGCGGCGCGGTCCGTGGAGCCAGGCGATG
>NZ_DF968353.1:0-192 GCF_001270025.1 Streptomyces azureus
TACCTGCGGGGGCTGCTGACCGACGGGCGGCGTAAGTCCATCGAGCCGATGGCCGCCCGGCTCGGGGCTGACGGCAACCGTCAGGCTCTTGCCAACTTCATCACCACCAGCCCCTGGGATCCGTCGCATATCCGGGCCCAGCTGGCCTGGCGGATGGAGGCAGCGATCCGGCCGAAGGCCCTGGTCTTCGAC
>NZ_DF968354.1:0-21381 GCF_001270025.1 Streptomyces azureus
CCCCCTGCTCGAAGAGCTTGGGGGAGTGCCGGCCGGAAGCCCTCGTGCTGGATGTACTCGGGCTTTCGGCCGGTGCGGCGAGAGGGGGTACCGGGCGTCGCGACGGGGCGAAGGTTGCCTGCCGGGGCGCTAGTCCTCGAACGTCGCCGCCAGTGCCTCCGCCAGGCCCGGTACCAGGTCGGAGCCGGTGAGGACCTCCGTCGGGGAGTCCTTCTCGCGCAGGCGCAGGGCCGACTCGCGGGTGCCGTCCCGCAGGACCGCGACCGTCATACGGACCTCCTGGCGGTCCGGGTGGTCTGCCACCCACTTCGACAGCGCGGCCTCGTCCAGGCCCTGCGGAACCTGGGCCTCCGCGGACGGCGGCAGCATCAGGCGCTCCACGGCGAGGGCGCAGCCGGCCACCGAGTCGGGCCAGGCGATGGTGGCGAGGAACTCGTCGAGCGGCTTGCCCGTTGGTACTTCGTCCTGCTCGATCGGGGTGAGGCCGGAGTTCTCCGACTCGTCGCCCAGACCGAGCCGGTCCGCGAGCGAGGGCTGTTCGGCCCGGAGCCGGGCGGTGTCGACGAGTGCGAAGAGGCGGGCGGGCTGGTCCCAGCCGAGGCCGGAGACGTACTCGTCGATCTCGAGCACGGCCCGGGTGAGCGGGTTCGCCGCCATGGGAGTGTTGGACATGGTCACAATCCTGCCTCGTTCCCGACCGGAATCGGGAACCGAGTAAACGGTGAGTAAGTTGCATAGGTGGGGGCCCGCGATCACGGGGGCCGCTGACGGTCCGTGAAGACGCGGGCCTGACGAATCAACAGCGAACTTCGAGGTGCGCACCTTGGCTTTCCAGATGCCGGACCGCGGCGGAGGCCCTTCGGGGCCGCGGATCAGAGTGGGCCGCCCGTCCCGGCGTGTCCGGACCCTGCTCATGACACTGGGCGTCCTGGCCGCCCTCGGCATGGTGTTCACCATGTTCGCGGGCTTTTGGACGGACTGGCTCTGGTACCGGTCGGTGAACTACTCGTCGGTCTTCACCACCACCCTGTGGACCAAGATCGGGCTCTTCTTCGTCTTCGGTCTGCTCATGGCCCTCGCGGTCGGCTTCAACATCTGGCTGGCGCACCGGCTGCGGCCGCCGCTGAGCGCCATGTCCATGGAGCAGCAGAACCTCGACCGTTACCGGATGAGCATCGCGCCCTACAAGAAGTGGCTGCTGCTCGGGATCACGGCCCTGGTGGGCCTGATCGCCGGCGCGTCCGCGTCCGGCCAGTGGCGGACCTGGCTGATGTGGGTCAACGGCGTGGCCTTCGGCCAGAAGGACCCCCAGTTCAAGCTGGACGTCTCCTTCTACGCCTTCGACCTGCCCTGGTACCGGTTCCTGCTCGGCTTCGGCTTCGCCGCCGCGATCCTGTCCGTGATCGCCGCCGCGCTCACGCACTACCTGTACGGCGGGCTGCGCGTCACCAGCCCCGGCGCCCGCGCCACGGCGGCGGCCACCGGGCACCTGTCGGTGCTCATCGGCATCTTCGTGGCCCTCAAGGCGGTCGCGTACTGGCTCGACCGGTACGGGCTCGCGGTCAAGTCCAGCGACTTCAGGGCGACCGACAACTGGACGGGCCTGAGGTACGTCGACGCCAACGCCTACCTGCCGGCCAAGACGATCCTGTTCTGCATCGCCGTCATCTGCGCGCTGCTGTTCTTCGCCACCATCTGGCGGCGCACCTGGCAGCTGCCCGTGATCGGCTTCGGCCTGATGGTGCTGTCCGCGATCCTCATCGGCGGCCTCTACCCGGCGATCGTGCAGAAGTTCCAGGTCCAGCCCAACGAGCAGGCCAAGGAAGCGCCGTACGTCGAGAAGAACCTCGAGGCGACGCGCAAGGCCTACGGCATCGACGGCACCAAGGTCACCGACTACTCGGGCACGAGCAAGACCGAGGACAAGACCACGCTGCGCGACGACGTCGGCTCCACGGCGAGCATCCGGATCATGGACCCGAACATCGTCTCGCCGACGTTCCAGCAGCTCCAGCAGATCAGGAACTACTACGCGTTCCCGAACAACCTGGACGTCGACCGCTACGCCAAGGACGGCAAGGAGCAGGACACGGTCATCGGCCTGCGCGAGCTGAACCTGGCGGGCATCCCGAAGAAGAACTGGATCAACAACCACTTCCGTTACACCCACGGCTACGGAGTGGTCGCCGCCCAGGGCACCAGCGCCGACGCCCAGGGCCGTCCCAACTTCACCGAGTCCGACCTGCCCTCCGAGGGTGACCTCGGCACGTACGAGCAGCGGGTCTACTACGGCGAGAAGACCACTACGTACTCGATCGTCGGCGGTCCCCAGAAGGAGATCGACTACTCCGACGACAACGGTGAGAAGACCACCAGCTACAAGGGCGACAGCGGGGTCAACCTCTCCAACCCGGTCAACCGCGCCGCGTACGCGGTGGCGTTCGGCGAGCCGCAGATCCTGTACTCGGGCGCCATCGGCGAGGGATCGCGGATCCTGTACAACCGCACGCCCAAGGAGCGCGTCGAGGCGGTCGCCCCCTGGCTGACCATCGACGGTGACGCCTACCCGGCGGTGGTGAACAACCGGATCCAGTGGATCGTCGACGCCTACACGACGACGAACGGCTACCCGTACTCCTCACGCACGACCCTCGGTGACACGACGGCCGACTCGCTGACCGCCGCCAACGACAACCGCGCCGTGGTGGCCCAGCAGAACCAGGTCAACTACATCCGTAACTCGGTGAAGGCGACCGTCGACGCGTACACCGGCGAGGTCAAGCTCTACCAGTGGGACACCAAGGACCCGGTCCTGAAGACCTGGATGAAGGCCTTCCCGGACACGGTGGAGCCCAAGGGCGACATCTCCAAGGACCTGATGGACCACCTGCGCTACCCGCAGGACCTGTTCAAGGTCCAGCGGGAGCTGCTCACCCGCTACCACGTCAGGGACGCGACGACGTTCCTCAGCGGCAGCGAGGTCTGGCAGGTGCCGGACGACCCGACGAACCGGTCGGGCAACGCGGTGCCGCCGTACTACCTGAGCATGAGGATGCCCGACCAGAAGGCTCAGTCGTTCTCGCTGACGACGACCTTCACGCCCAACGGCCGGGACAACCTCAGCGCCTTCATGGCCGTCGACGCCGAGGCGGGCACCAGTGACTACGGCAAGATCAGAATCCTGAAACTGCCGACGAACACGACGGTCAACGGACCCAAACAGGTCCAGAGCCAGTTCAACTCGCAAGAGGAGATCGCCGAGTCCATCAGGCTCCTGAGAGGCGGCGACTCCGAAGTCGAGTACGGCAACCTGCTGACGGTGCCGCTCGACGGCGGACTGCTCTACGTGGAGCCGGTCTACGTACGCGGTGGTGGACTGAAGTACCCGCTGCTGCGGAAGGTGCTGGTCACCTACGGAGGCCAGACCGCCTTCGAGAACACGCTCGACGAGGCCCTCAACAAGATCTTCGGAACGGAGGGGCAGGCCCCCGAGCCACCGGACGAGGGTGACACCACGACGCCACCGCCGACGTCCGACAACCCGACGGTCCAACAGGCCCTGGAGGACGCCCAGAAGGCGTTCGACGCGGGCCAGGAGGCACTGAAGGAGAACGACTGGGAGGCGTACGGCCGGGCGCAGAAGGACCTTGAGGACGCTCTGCAGCGGGCCGAGGACGCGCAGGCCCAGACCGGCCGCGGGGGCGCCGGGGGCGGTGAGAGCAAGCCCAGCTCCAGCCCGAGCGGCAGTCCGAGCCCCAAGCCGAGCAGCTAGAGGCCTGGCCTGGTCAAATGCCCACCCCGCGCCGTGATACGGTTGTGAACACAACGGCGCGGGGTGGAGCAGCTCGGTAGCTCGCTGGGCTCATAACCCAGAGGTCGCAGGTTCAAATCCTGTCCCCGCTACTGAAATCGCGAAGTCCGAGTGACGGAGCGACCACGAAGGCCCGGATTCCACAAAGGAATCCGGGCCTTCGTGATGTGTGAACGCGTGTGCTGGCCTGGGCTGCGGCCGCGCCACCGGGGGGAGTTGGGCGATCTGTGTTTGACTTGTCTCTCTGTGGGCATGTCGACAAAACGCTGTAGTGACCTCACTGGCTGCGGTATACCAGGTGTACCCAGGTTGCAGGTGGTGCGACGATGGACGTTATGGGGGACAAGGCAACTCTGTTCGAGACAGGGCGTTTTGTGCAGCCTTCCAGCCGGGAGGACACCGACACCCCGGACGAGACCGGGGAGATCGCCGACGAGGCGGCCGAGGAGCTGCGTCAGCGGCTCGCTGCGGAGGCCGGCGACGTCGAGGCGATGAGTGTCCTCGGGGCCATGCTGCTGCGCCGTGGTGATCTCGACGGTGCCGAACCCCATCTGCGTGCCGCCACCGCCGCGGGCGACCGGGCCGCCGCCAACAACCTGGGAGTTCTGCTCCACCAGCGCGGATACGCCGACGAGGCCGCCGGCTGGTGGCGGATCGCCGCCGTCGCCGGATCCGCGGCTGCCGCGCACGCCCTCGGGCGGCACCACCGCGAGCGTGGCGACGAACCCGCGGCCGAATACTGGCTGCGCCAGGCCGCGGAGCAGGGGCACACCCTGGGGGCGTACGCCCTCGCCGACCTGCTGGAGCACCGCGGCGACGCCGGGGCCGAGAAGTGGATGCGGGTCGCGGCCGAGCGCGGGCACCGGGAGGCGGCGTACCGCCTGGCCCGGGCTCTGGACCGGAAGAAGGCGCGGGAAGCCGACGGTGACAACGGTGTCCAGGCGCTGGACGAGGTCGAGCAGTGGTACCGGCAGGCCGCCGCGCGCGGCCACCGGCGGGCCGCGCTGCACCTCGGGACGATCCTGGAGAAGCGCGGCGAACTCAAGGAGGCCGGACGCTGGTACCTGACGTCCGCCAAGGACGGCGAGGCACGGGCCGCCTGCGCGCTCGGGTTCCTGCTGCGCGACGCGGGCGACACCGAGAACGCCGCCGTGTGGTGGCTGCGGGCCGCCCAGGACGGCGACGGCAATGCGGCGAACGCGCTGGGCGCGCTGCACGCCGAGCGGAGCGAGACCCAGACCGCCGAGCGCTGGTACCGGGCCGCGATGGACGCGGGCGACGTGAACGGCGCCTACAACCTCGGGCTGCTCTGCGCCGAACAGGGGCGCACCGCGCAGGCCGAGCAGTGGTACCGGCGCGCGGCGTACGCCGGACACCGGGAGGCCGCGAACGCGCTGGCGATCCTGCTGCTGCGGGGCGGGGACGAGACGGGCGCGGAGCCGTGGTTCTCCAAGGCCGCGGAGGCCGGGAGCGTGGACGCCGCCTTCAATCTGGGCATCCTGCACGCCGGCCGGGGCGAGGAGCAGGCCGCGCTGCGCTGGTACGAGCGGGCCGCGGCCGCCGGGCACACCGAGGCGGCGCTCCAGGTCGGCATGGCCCGGCTGCGGGAGGGAGACGAGCAGGAGGCCGAGCGGCATCTGCGCTGTGCGGCCGGGGGCGGGAGCGCCGAGGCCGCGTACCGGCTGGCGACCGTGCTCGACGCGCGCCGGCCGCCGGAGCCCGCGCACGAGCTCGGGGAGCCGGTGCACCGGCGGAGCGAGTGCGAGGAGTGGTACGAGAGAGCGGCCTCGCAGGGGCACCGGCGCGCGCAGGTGCGGGTGGGCATGCTCGCGGCGGCCCGGGGGGACGTCGTCGAGGCGGCTCGGTGGTACCGGGAGGCGGCCGAGGCCGGGTCCCGCAACGGCGCGTTCAATCTCGGGCTGCTGCTGGCCCGGGAGGGGAGTGAGCCCGAGGCGGCGGTGTGGTGGACGCGGGCGGCTGATGCGGGGCATGGGCGGGCGGCGTTGCGGCTGGCCCTGGTCTACGCGCGTCGGGGGGAGCTGGCCGAGGGGCAGCGGTGGGCCGATCGGGCGGTGGCGTTGGGGCCGGCGTCTGTGGCGGAGCGGGCGGCTCGGCTGCGGGATGCGTTGCGGCAGGAGCTGTCGGCGTGACGCCGGGCTCGGCTGCTCGGCGTCGGTGCTGAGGTCGGGGCGTTACGCATCCCGGCCTGGCGGGCGCCCGCTTCGGCGGGACGGGCGCCGCCCCAGGTGGCACGACTGCCCGCAGCTAAGCGAGACCGCAGCTCGCAGCTCCGGCTAAGCGATTTGCATCCGTCCTCCGCGTTGACGTAACGTTGCATTCATCGACGCGGGGTGGAGCAGCTCGGTAGCTCGCTGGGCTCATAACCCAGAGGTCGCAGGTTCAAATCCTGTCCCCGCTACTGAAGGCCGAGGGCCGGAATCCGAAAGGGTTCCGGCCCTCGGTGTGTCTACCGGCGGTGTCCCACCGCCTCCTCGTAGAGGGAGCGGGTCACCGTCTGCGACTCGGGGAGCGAATCGCCTTCCGCTACGCCCTGGGCGCGGTAGGCGGACTGGAGGCGGTCCGTCGTACCGGCGCGGATTTCCCAGTCCATGCGGAGCGACGGCGTCGAGCGCAGCATCGTCTCGTCCGCCTCCAGGAGCTTCGCCAGGTATGTGACGAAGCTCTCGTTTTTCTTGTAGTCAGCCGCGAAGTACGTGTTCACCGTGCGGATGTACGCCCGCAGCAGTGCCACCCCCGCGTCCACGTCGTCGTTCAGCAGGCTCGGGCCGTAGAGCATGCCGCCCAGGGGCTCGCCGGGTGGTTGGCCGCACAGGAAGGCGTAGCCGGCCTCGCCGTCGACCCGGCGCCATACGGGGTCGAGCAGCCACGCCGAGTCGACGCCGCCGTTCTCCAGGGCGAGGACGTCGGCGTAGCCCAGTTGCTGGCAGCGGATCCGGTCGAGGTCGCCGCTGTGCTGTTCCAGGGCCTGTTCCATGGGGTAGGCGATCACGGTCCCTTGCCGATCATCGTGCCGAGCTTCCGGTCGGCCATCCGGACGGCGGTCGCCGTCTCGCCGTCCTTCAGCCGGACCCACAGGCCGCTCTTGGACTTCGGGTCGGGCGAGAGGTTCCCCGCGACCCAGCGGATGGCGAAACCGCCGCGGATGCCGTTCATGACGACTGCCTCCGGGGCCGCCCAGAGCGCGTCGACCTCGCCCTTGGCCAACAGTGGGAGCGCCTCGGGCGTCGGCAGCACCTTCAGTCTGACGTCCAGGCCCTCCTTGGCGAACCCGCCCTTGTCGAGGGCGACGCGCAGGGGCGCCACGTACTCGGCGCCGAGTGTGCCCGTCGCGATGGTCAGCTCGCGGCGCTGGGGGAGCCGCTGGGCGGGCGGGGAGCCCGGGCGGCAGCGGGCCGGAGTGCGGTCGGAGGCGAGGTCGGCGGGGTCCGTCCAGGAGCCGGCGCCACACCCCTCGACCGGGCGGACTTTCCTCGCGGAGTGCGGAACGGACTGGTGGGTGCCGTTGACCATGTGACGACACGTCAGGTACGGGAAGTGTGCGGGCAGCGAGAAGCCCCGGCACCCATCGGTGCCGGGGCTTCTCGTGTGCGCGAAGACTAGGCGGCCGCGCAGTTCGGGCAGACGCCGCGGTACGTCACCTCGACGTCCGAGACCGTGAAGCCGAAGCGCTCCGAGTCGGGGAGGTCTGCCAGCGGGTTGCCCATCGGGTGCACGTCACGGATCGCACCGCATTGGGCGCAGACCAGGTGGTGGTGTGGCTGGTGGGCGTTCGGGTCGTACCGCTTGGCGCGCTGGTCGGTGGAGACCTCGAGCACTTCGCCGAGTGACACGAGTTCGCCGAGCGTGTTGTAGACGGTTGCCCGGGAGATCTCGGGCAGCTTGGCGACGGCCCGGGCGTGGACCTCGTCGGCCGTCAGATGGACGTGTTCGCCGTCGAGGACCTCGGCCACGACGCGCCGCTGCGCGGTCATCCGCCATCCGCGTCCGCGCAGCCGTTCCAGAAGGTCGCTCATGGTCACCAGCGTAACAGCAAAAGGGACCAGGTCGCGAACAGGTGTGAAGTTGGATCCTTGCGCGTTTTAGACAAAGTCTATTGTAGGATCGAGATGGACTTTGGCCGATGGGCAAGAACGGTCAGGAATGGCGCAGGAGGCACACGTGACGCAGGGACCGCTTACGACGGAGGCCGGGGCTCCGGTCGCCGACAACCAGAACAGCGAGACCGCGGGCGCGGGGGGCCCGGTGCTCGTCCAGGACCAGCTCCTGCTGGAGAAGCTCGCCCACTTCAATCGTGAGCGCATCCCGGAGCGCGTCGTGCACGCCCGTGGCGCCGGCGCCTACGGCACCTTCACGGTGACCGCCGACGTCACCCCGTACACGCGCGCCGCGTTCCTCTCCGAGGTCGGCAAGCAGACCGAGGTCTTCCTGCGCTTCTCGACCGTGGCCGGCAACCTGGGGGCGGCGGACGCCGTCCGTGACCCGCGCGGTTTCGCGCTGAAGTTCTACACCGAGGAGGGCAACTACGACCTCGTCGGCAACAACACCCCGGTGTTCTTCATCAAGGACGCCATCAAGTTCCCGGACTTCATCCACACCCAGAAGCGCGACCCGTACACCGGCTCGACGGAGGCGGACAACGTCTGGGACTTCTGGAGCCTGTCGCCCGAGTCCACGCACCAGGTGACCTGGCTGTTCGGCGACCGTGGCATCCCCGCCTCGTACCGCCACATGGACGGCTTCGGCTCGCACACCTTCCAGTGGCAGAACGAGGCCGGCGAGGTCTTCTGGGTCAAATACCACTTCAAGACCGACCAGGGGATCAGGAACCTCCCCCAGGCCGAGGCCAACAGGCTGGCCGGTGAGGACCCGGACAGCCACCAGCGCGATCTGCGCGAGGCCATCGAGCGCGGTGACTTCCCGTCCTGGACCGTGCAGGTGCAGATCATGCCGGAGGCGGACGCGGCGACGTACCGCTTCAACCCGTTCGATCTGACCAAGGTCTGGCCGCACGCCGACTACCCGCCGATCGAGATCGGCAAGCTGGAGCTCAACCGCAACCCGGAGAACATCTTCGCCGAGGTCGAGCAGTCGATCTTCAGCCCCGCGCACTTCGTGCCGGGCGTCGGACCGTCCCCGGACAAGATGCTCCAGGGCCGCCTCTTCGCGTACGGCGACGCGCACCGCTACCGCGTCGGCATCAACGCCGACCACCTGCCGGTGAACCGCCCGCACGCCACCGTGGCGCGCACCAACTCCCGTGACGGTCACCTCTACGACGGCCGCCACAAGGGCGCGAAGAACTACGAGCCGAACAGCTTCGGCGGCCCGTTCCAGACGGACCGTCCGCTGTGGTCCGCCACGGCCGTGAGCGGCGTGACGGGCAACCACCCGGCCCCGGTCCACGCCGAGGACGACGACTTCGTGCAGGCGGGCAACCTCTACCGGCTGATGGGCGAGGACGAGAAGGAGCGGCTGATCGCCAACCTGGCGAGCTTCATCGCCAGGGTTTCGCGGGACGACATCGTCGAGCGGGCGATCGGCAACTTCCGTCAGGCCGACGGAGACTACGGCAAGCGGCTGGAGGCCGCGGTCCAGGCACTGCGCGGCTGAACCGCAGCACTGGACCGCTTGCGGTAGGGGCGGCCCGGGCCCCTTCGGGGGCCCGGGCCGTTCGCGCTGTCAGGCGGGCACCTGCTGACGCGCCGGTGCCCAGCAGCGGATGATGTCGCGGACCGAGACGACGCCGGCGGGCTCGTCGTCCTCGAGCACGATGAGGTGACGGAAACCGCCGTGCGCCATGGCGCCGGCCGCCTCCTCCAGGGTCCAGGCCGGAGCGGCGAACACGACGTCGGTGGTGGTGTGGTCGTGGACGCGCTCCGTGTCAGGGTCCTGGCCCCGGCCCACGGAGATGAGGACGTCGCGTTCGGTGAGGATGCCGATGCCGCCGGCGTCGGGGTCGTGGACGATGGCCGCGCCGACCTTGCGGGCGGCCATCAGCGCGGCGGCCTGGCGGAGCGTGTGGGTCGGGCCGATGGTGAGGACGACAGTGCTCATGGCGTCACGGACGAGCATGGATGGAGCCACCTCCTGGGAGTGTCCCCGCCGTTTGTTCATCTTTTCACAAGTTCACAAGCGGGCGGACTCTCAGAGTGGCAGGCGAAGGGACGGTCAACAAGGGGGCGCTCGGTAACAGCGGGCGCGCGCTCAGTAGCGCTGGTTGTGATCGGCTGCCTTGGCGGGCTGCGGAGTTGTTCCGCAGCCCGCCGATGACCTGCGTTGATGCCGTCGTTGCCTGTCATCATCTGTCGTCGCTGGCTACCCTCGGACGGCCCCCAGGCGGCCCGGCTCAGGCCTCTGAGGAGCCTCTAGCGCTGGCGGCAGAGACTGCTAACGTTAGCGACCCCGCTAGCGACCAAAACTGCTGGTGACCAGGGCGTTAGCGGATAGCGCCCGATCCTCGCAGCCCCCTAAAACGGCCGCCTCGGGGCTCCCGAGAGGGTGACCCGTGCTGCTATCGGCCGAGGCTCCTGCCAGGGGTGCCATCAGGCTTCCCGACCGCTCAGCCATCGCTCTGGGCCGCCCGGTACGCCTCGTACGGAGACGTCGTTTCACTTGGTGAGGACGCATCTCATTTGACGTCCGTTTGGCCAATTGACGTGTATGGGAACCGTCTCCGGTGCTGCGGCAGGCGAACTGGCGGCACTTGAAGCCTACCGACATCCGACATCCGGATTAATTCCGTCTTCAATAACCAACACCAGGTGCCATACCTCGACTGGCGACAGTTCCCGCGCGGTGGTTGCATGGAACCTGTCGGCCCGATGCGCTGGCGTACTCGCGAGGTAGAATCCATAGCAGGCAGGTAGTCATCGGCGACTCGTCGATCACCTGGTGGCTGCCTTACTCGACCTCAGATTCTGAGGGGAGATATCGATGGCGAGATTCAATAAGGATGACCCCGGATGTCACTCCGAGATCGTATTCGTCGGCAACGTAGGGCTCAGGTCATTCACTGAAACGAGTAGCACCGTCCCGCCGCCCCATGCCACCGCAGAGCTTGTAGTCGACATCCTGGCATCCCCGTCGTATCTCAATGTGGAGTTCCGGGAGGTTACGCTCATCATTGAGGTTAAGAGCCCGTCTGGTGTCCAGTTCGTCGATCATAGCCGTCGCAACAATTACCGCTGGGGTGTACCTAGCGGAAGCTCCTGGGACGAATCCAATCCCGGGGCCCCCACAAACAAGTTGCGGATCAGGTGGGAAGCTGGTTCGCTACTTTCCGGTCCCCTGAATGGGCGGTCGCATTACGTTGGTGTGCATGGACTTCCTGGCGGTTCCGCTTTGGAATTCAGTGCGGTTGCGGCGGCAAGCAGGGTTACAGCGGCGACATCGAGCTGCCCCCTGCGCGTCGACGACCTTCACGTTGGTGAACGGCTGGCTGGCTACCTGGGCTAGAACAGTTTCACTTGGTGAGTCGGCGGTAGCTGATGAGGGCTGCGGCTATGCCGACGAAGGCGAGGAAGTGTTCGGCTATGCGTTCGTATCGGCCGTGCAGTCGGCGGCAGCCGGCCAGCCAGGAGACCGGACCGTTAACTCGACGACCCAGCGGTGTCGGCCGAGCCGCGTGGACGACTCGATGCCCTTGCGGGCAATGCCAGCATCCTTCCGCCGCCGCGTCCGGGCTAACCCACGGGCCTGGTCCGCTTGTCGCTTGTCTTGTCGCTTGTCGGCCCGCAGGTCAGAGCCGGTTCTGGGCTACCCGCAGTGCGGTCCCGTCTAGTCACGACAAGCGACAAGACAAGCGACAAGGGCACCGTCGGTCGTGCGCCATGTCGGCGAGGTAGGGCCGGGGCAGCAGAGCGGGTTGGAGAGTCCTGGCGGTTGCTCCTCCCTGACGGCTGCCTGACGGACACCGTCAGGGGCGCCTGACGCCCAAACCTCTAGGCAAACCCGGTGTCAGAAACGCGTGACGCCCCGGCGTTACACCCGCTGACACCCGTTCCTGACATCCGCCGACGCGCTCGGTAGGCGTCTGAGGATGGCAATCCAGGCGGGGGCGGGCTGCCTCCCTGGATTGCCATCCTCAGGCGCACTCATAGGGGATGGAAGCCGTAGGGGCGCCGGTGAGCGACTGACAGCCCTTCCGTGAGGGGTTGGCCCCCGGCTGCGTGCCAGGCCGCCACAACCCCCTTGGCAACGCTGGGTGATGGAAGTTTCCGCTCTCGCGTGCGCACGCGTAGAGACCCCACCGGAAACCGGGAAACCGGGCACCGAATACACACCGTCACAGCGGCGAACGGAGCAGGTGCGGCACCGTTGCGGTGGGACCACGGCTCTTCAGGAGGGCGGCCACTGCTCAAGCAAGAAGAGCACGTCAAGCCGGGGTGCTCTTCTTGCTTGAGCAGGGAGCCATGCAAACCGCAGTCCTGCCCCTTCTGAAGAGCCTTTCGTCACTCTCTTACTGGAGAGTTAGGGGGAGATAGCGTCCGCAGCGTCCGTCGGGCAGCGTTCGCCCCTTCTGACCTGCACCGTTCCTGTGGACGCTAAACAAAATGTGTAGCGTCCGCTAGCGTCCGGCCACTCTCCGCTACTAAGAGCGTCTTTCCACAGGTCAGGGCGGCTCTTAGTAGGAGGCGGGTTGCGGACGCTGCGGACGCTGACCACTCCGGAACGCCCAAGAGACCACCCCCATCCGGGCGGGGTGGTCTCTTCGCTCGGCGCCACGAGTTCACCGGAAGCGCGCGACGGCGCGGGAGCTCCCAAGCGCCGCCGCGCGCGAGCGCAGTGAGCTGCCAAGGGTCGCGCGGCCTAGGTCGCACCTCATTTCCTGCTACTGGCATTTCCACTTCGGTACTGCCAGCCCTGTCCAGTTCCTCGATACTCGGCAACCGGAATTGGCTCCACCCCGGGCCGCATTCGTTCCCGGTAAAGGACTCCTTCAAGGTGGTCGATTTCGTGCCCAACGAGTCGGGCCACTCCGCGTTCAAAAAGCGTAATGTGTCGCTCGCCGTCGATATCTTGGTGCTCCACACTGATGCTCAGCGGTCGCGGCACCATTCCGCGCACGTCGAAGAAACTCCAGCAACCTTCGTATTGCTCGTCAGTCTGTGCGGATTCTTCGATGACGCGCGGGTTCAACAGGGTAATCGTCTCGCCGTCTGGTGTCCGCACGATTGCAGCAGCCCTATCGATGCCGATCTGAGGTGCGGCTACCCCCATTCCCTTGCTGAAGACGTGGATGGTGTCGGCGCGCTCGGCCGCAGATGCCAACTCGGCCACGACTCGACGTGCGTCCTCTGCTTCTTCCGGAAGGGAGAAGGGTCGGGCAACACGAGAAAGGATCGGGTCTCCCTCCTGGATAATCCCGATGCTCTGCATCTTCTGACTGGCGCTCGTTGGCGTCATGTCGGGGCCGGTCTCCTCGGTGTTCGGTCGGGCACGGAACTTCCATTCCAGCCGGTAGCGAGCATGCAAGGGTGCTTCGTCGGTGCTCCAGCAAAAGACTCGCCGGTCTTCGGAGTCATCGCGCTGGATAGCCGTTCGGAACGGGAAAGCCTCGGCTGTCATGGTGGTTTCTGTTCCCCATACCACAGGGTCCAGTGAGGCAGGGAAGTCCAGCCTTACGCTCAGGTGATTAGTGGGTAGGCGAATGGCGCGCTGAAACCAGGTTCCCCACTTTTCATCGCTGACTGTGTACGAATACTCCAGCCATGCCGTCTCGCCTGGGTACAGCGGATAGCGGCCGTATTCATTCTCGAAGAGAAGTCACACCTCTTTGAATGCGTCACGATCGTGCTGGACTCGCCACCCTATGGACTCGCCTCCAATGCTCGCCTTCAGGTCCAATTCATCCCAAGTCAGGGGATTCTCTCGGTAGAGCTGGTTCGAACGCTCTGGGTTTCCGGGGTGACGGTCTACAGAAATGCGAATCAGGTATCGAGCGACCGGGTCTGAGCTGGCGTTATAAAGCTTGCGCCGCTGCGTTGCCCGGTAGGTCTGGCCGTTGTAGAACAGCTCCGAATCCTCGTGTTCTACAACGATGCTGGTCGGCTGAGCTATGCCGTGCTGAGCGTCTGGTTTGTGCGCATGAGGAGCGGCGCCACCATGCCGCCCCCGTGCTTCGAGGTCGGCGAAGCTGACAGACGGTCGCTGCTGGCCGCTCTCCACCTTGGAGACGTAAGAGGGCGTGTACCCGACTGACTTGGCGAGAGCAGTCTGTGAGACCCCCCGCACGTCCCGCCATCGCTTGAGTTCGGCGATGAATGACTCTTCCGCTGGGGCCTCGCCCGTCATCTCGTCTCCTCCGCTGTGATCGTGAGTGAGCTGTGAGTGAGTCAGTCTCAGCCTGCAATCACAGGCCCGACCTGGTCTTTGCTGTTCTTGCCGGTCCGGAACCTACATGAGAGGTCGGGGCGTAATGACCAACGCAATCAGCCTCACTGATGAACCGTCAGTCCGCAGGCGAACCAGCGGTCTGCTGTCCTTCGAGGCGAGCGAGACGTTCGGAGAGTTCGCTCACAGTGGTTGTAAGAGCCTGTACTTGCTCGACAAGTTGAGCGACTTGGTCGCCATCCTGCGAGACGGCTTCGGTGGCTGCCTGCTCGCGAACGAACGTGCCGCGCCCTGGGGTTGAGAAGACGAGACCGTCCTCCCGCAGAACACGCAGAGCGTTGTTGACCGTCATCGAGGCGATGTTGAAGCGCTCGGAGAGGTCTCGAACAGACGGGAGCTTCTGACCGGGTGCGTAGCGGCCGGCCTGGATCTCTCTTCGGAGTTCATCGGCGACCTGGATGTACGGCGGGCGCGGGTCATCAGTCTTCAAGGCCATGCAATGAGGCTACCGCCTAGATCGACCTAAGACACCTAACGAGACGGGTTGACAACCTAGGGCACCTAGACCAATCTAGGTCACGCATGTCAAGGAAAGAGCGGCGCCCAACCGCCAAGTCAGAACGCCGCTCTCACACCCATCGAAGGGGTACATCCATCATGCCTGGAACCATCACGGAACGCGTGAGTGAGCAGGGGACGCGCCAGGGCAATGGGCCCGGCGGCCGGCGGCTGAGGCAGGGGGAGGACATCCCGCTCACGGCCGAGCAGTCGCAGCGTCTCGGTTCCCTCTGCGACCGGTACGGCAGCTACCTGGTCTTCTACGCCAAGCGCAAGCTCGTCAGCTACGGCTTCAACGGGACGGCGGCCGAGACGCTGGCGGAGGACATCGCGCAGGACACCTGGATCGAGGTGGCCCGGACGGGGGCGAAGGACCTGCTGGCCTCCGAGCCGTTGAGCGAAAACGACACGCGAGCCTTCCTCTGCGTGCGGGTGCAGAACCGACTCGGCAAGTACTTCAAGCGGTCGTCCTCGTACGAGCGGCCGATGGACTTCGACGACCCGATCACCGCCTACGTGCTGGCCCCGATGGTGGAAGAGCAGCAGGAGCAGCCCCTGGCTGAGCCGTCCGAGGGGCTGCTGCGACTGCTGGCCGACCTGCCCGGCCGGGAACGTGAGGCGCTGCTGCTGCGGTTGGACGGCTGCTCGAAGAGCGTCGTGGCGTCGCGTCTGGGGTGCAGCCTGCACACCGGTGACCGCCTGGTCGAAACGGCGCTGCTTCGGGTCCAGATGTGCCACCCGGAGATGGCGCCCGAGCCGGTGGCGCTGGAGTCCCTCCCGGCCTGGCAGCGCCAGGCGCTGGCGACGTTGGACGACACCCGGCGTGAGGCGCTGCTGCGCATCGGTGACCTCCCGCGTCAGGTGCTGCTCATGCACTTGGCCGAAGGGCTGGACAGCAAGCAGATCGCGGCCCGGCTCGGTGTCGACCGCTGGGGCATCATGGGCGCCTACAGCGCGGCCTCTTCACTCAAGGTGTCCGGGCAGGTCACGATGCAGGGCACCTTCCGTGAGAAGGGGGCCGCTGCCCGCGCCCTGGCGGCAACGCTGCGCGGTGAGGTGACCGCGCTGAAGCCGGGCGAGCGGGTGCCCGGGGAGCGGGACCTCACCGCCCGCTTCCAGTGCTCCGCGAAGACCGTCCGCGCGGCCATGAAGACGCTGCGCGCTGAGGGTCTGGTCACGATGATCCGGCCGTACGGTCTGTTCCGCGCGACGGCGACTGGTGACCTGGCGGCCGCGGCGTGAGCCACCGTCCGCCGCACCTGAACGCGCACCGGCGGCGAGCACGCAAGCAGCGGCTCGCCGCCCGCGACGGCGCGCAGTGCTACTACTGCCGTCGTCCCTTCCGGGAGCTCCGGGAAGCCACCGTCGACCACATCGCTCCCGTGTCGCTGTGGCGGTCGTGGTCGGTGTCTTCCCTCGTGCTGGCGTGCCGACCGTGTAACGACGCCAAGGCCGACCGCTTCCCGCTCTCGCTCGCCCTGGTCCTGCTGGCGTGGGTCCACCCGACCCGGCCTGTCGTCCGCTCGGTCGATCTGCCGCTGTTGGCCCGACTCGCTCACGCGCAGGAGACGGCGTTCACCAGCGTGACGACCCGCGTCACACCCGGCGTCACGCCCCGACTGGCGGCCGTAGGAGCGGCCGATTCGACCGGCGCATGGTCGACGCCCCACCTGCACGAATCGACCCCGCACCGTCCCGTCCAGCGGGCCGTACGGCCCGACTGCCTGCGCGCGCCCCGGCCGGTGCGGGCGTGCGCGGGCCCGACCGGAGAGGCGGTGTCCGCGTGAACGAGGTGAACACTCAGATGAACGGATCGACCCGACCCATGAACGGCCGCGCAAGGCCCGTGAACGAACTGACCCGACCCGTGAACACGACCAACGACGGCGTGAACACCGGCGGCGGGACCGTGAACACCCGTCGGCCGGTTGCCCCCGGCGGGAGCGGGGAGGGCGGCAAACAGCCGCCGGCCGCCGCGCGGATCGTGGCCATGGCGCGCGAGGAGTACCGGTTCGTGATGTCCACCGACGGCCGCCCGTACGCGGTCGCTCTGGACGGTCCGAACGTCGCCGTGCCGCTGCGGGGCAAGGCGGGACTCAGGCAGCGTCTCGCCCGACGGTTCGCGGACGCCTACCCGGGCGAGGTGGCCTCACAGTCCGCGCTCGCGGACGCCATGACCGTGCTGGAAGGCATCGCTGAGGACAACGACCCCGTGCCGGTAAACCTGCGCGTAGGGCGGGCACCGGACGGCGCGATTGTGGTCGACCTCGGGTCCGCCGACGGCCGCGCGGTCGTTGTCTCCGGTGTTGGCTGGCAGGTCGTTGACCGTTCGCCGGTGCTCTTCCGACGCTCCGGTGCCATGGCCCCGATGCCCGTGCCGGTGCTGGACGGGGACGGGCTGGCCAAGCTGCACGCGCTGCTGAACATGGACGAGTCCGCGTTCCATCAGCTTGTGGCGTGGCTGGTCGCCGCGTGGATTCCCGACATCCCGCACCCGGCCATCGTGTGCAAGGGCGAGCAGGGCACGGGCAAGTCCAAGGCCGCGCAGATGTTCATCAACCTGGTGGACCCATCCCCGGCCGCCAAGCGCAGCCAGCCGCGGGACGAGAAGGCGTGGTCTCGGCAGGCGTTCAGCTCATGGGCCTTGTGCCTGGACAACGTGAGCACGATCCCGCCGTGGCTGTCGGACACCCTGTGCAAGGCGGTGACCGGTGACGGCGTGGTCGACCGCGCCCTGTACACCGACGATGACGTGGTGGTCCTCACCTTCAAGCGGGTGCTGGCCATGACCACGATCGACGCGGGAGCTCTCGCCGGGGACCTGGCCGAACGCGTGCTGCTGCTGGACTTGCAGCTCATCGACTCCCACCACCGCCGTTCCGAGGAAGAGTTGGACGCCACCTTCGAGGCGGTCCGTCCGGCCGTGCTCGGGGCCCTGTTCGACGTGCTGGCCTGCGCGCTCGCCGTGCTCCCATCGGTGCGGCTGGAGTCCATGCCGCGCATGGCCGACTTCGCCCGCGTGCTCGCGGCCGTCGACCAGACGCAGGGCTGGCGCACGCTGGACGACTACCTCGCCACCTCGGCGAACGTCGCCACGGACGCGCTGGAAGGCGACCCGTTCGCCATGGCCATCGCCGCCCTGGTCGACCAGGCAGGCACCTGGCAGGGCACGGCCGCGCAGTTGCTCGAAGCGCTGCCCGTGCCGGGCCTGGTCCGGCCGCCGACCTGGCCCAAGGACGCCACCCGCGCCGGCGGACGCGTGAAGCGGCTCGCTCCGCTGCTGCGGTCCATCGGCATCACGGTCGACGACACGCAACGTAGCCGCGACCGGCACCGGCACAAGCTGCTGATCCTCTCGCGCGCACCCGACGACGACCCGTCAGCGTCCGCACCCGACCAAGGCTCTCTCTGGCCTGAGGCAGCCCCCACGGGGCAGGGCAGAACCCTGCCTGACCAGTCCTGACGTAACCGGAACACCGCCGGGCCGGGCCGCACACCAGCGGCCCGGACACGTCCAGGACCGCGGACGCTACAGCCGTCCAGCGTCCACAGCGTCCGCTCCAGCGTCCACACCCTGCACCTGCCCTGAACTGCCGCAATACGGCCGTGCGGACGCTAGGACGCTGCGGACGCTGAAATACAGCAACTCTCCAGGACGGCGACCGGCACCGCTCCCACGCACCGCCCGACGGACACGAGGAGTCACCCCCGCCATGACCGCCAAC
The DNA here is from genome assembly GCF_001270025.1 of Streptomyces azureus. Lineage (NCBI taxonomy): Bacteria > Bacillati > Actinomycetota > Actinomycetes > Kitasatosporales > Streptomycetaceae > Streptomyces > Streptomyces azureus. The sequence goes on from NZ_DF968354.1 coordinate 18,448, forward strand.
GAGCCGACCGATCCCCGCGCCACCCTGCGCGGCGGCCTCCCTGACCGCTACCTCACCCCCGAAGACCTGGTCACCATGTTCAGCCTCCCGAGCGTCGAAACCGTCTACCAATGGCGCCGCAAGCGCATCGGACCGGCAGGCTTCCGCGTCGGCAAGCACCTGCGCTACGACCCGGCCGCCGTCCGCGCCTGGGTGACCGAACAGGCCGCCCTCGAAGACGCCGCCTGACCCCCGCCTTCGTGGGGGAGGCACCGCCCGCCCGGCCGGGGAGGCGGGGAGAACTCCCCAACCGCCTCCCCGGCCCCCACTCCCCGCACTGACCAGCGCAAACAGCACTTCGGGGAGACGGGGAGGCGCTGCCGGAACACCCCGGAAAGCGGCCCCTGGAAGCCACCCGGAGCCCCTGTCTCCGCCTCCCCGCCGGGCCCCTGCGACCGCCGTGCGGGGCAGGGAGGCACCGCCCGCCGGCCGAGGGAGGCAGGGAGAACTCCCTCACAGCCTCCCTACCCCGCCTCCCTCTACCTGACCAGCACAGACACCCCCTCAGGGAGGCAGGGAGGCACGCCCCCAGCACCCCCGAAAACCCCCTCAGGAAGCCACCCGAGCCCCCCTGTCTCCGCCTCCCTGAGACCTGCCGGAGCGCTGCTACCGGTAGCACCCCGACCCGCTACCGGTAGCAGCCCCGCTAGCGACCGCAACCCGCAGTGATCAGGCCCGTAGCAAGTAGCAGGCCCGGTCCAGCACACCCCGAAACCGGCGCGGCGGCGCCCACCGGGCCCCGCCGCGCCCTGCTACCGAGAAGGGAGTCAGCCCACATGGCTGGCCACATCCAAGACCGCTGGTACAAGACCAAGACCAAGACCGACACCGACGGCAAGACCGTCCGCGTCAAGACGGACCGCCACGGCTCCGGCATGCGCTACCGCGCCAGGTACATCGGCCCCGACGGCACCGAGAAGTCCAAGAGCTTCCCCGACGGTCAGAAGCGCATTGCTGAGAAGTGGCTCTCTCAGATCGAGGCGGACATGTCGCGTGGGCAGTACATCGACCCGCGCGCCGGCCGCCTCACCATGCGGCAGCACGCCGAACGGTGGTTGGCGTCGCTCACCATGGACCCTGGCACCTACGTGAGCACCGAGCAGCGCATCCGCCTTCACGTCCTGCCGCACCTGGGCAGCCGCTCGCTCGATTCGCTGAGGCCGATCCACATCCGCGAGTGGCTGCGGAAGCTCGAAGACGCGGGAGTGGCCGCCGCCTATCAGCGAGTCATCTTCGCGAACCTCAACGCGATGCTGGCGGCAGCCGTCGACGACCGCCTGATCCCGCACAACCCGTGCCGTTCGTCGTCGGTGAAGGCGCCCAAGCCTGAACCTCGCCGGATCGTTCCGTGGTCGCGTGAGCGCGTGCTGGCCGTGCGGTCCGCACTGCCGGAGCGGTACCAGGCAATGGTGGACTTGGCTGGCGGGTGCGGCCTGAGGCAGGGCGAGGTGCTGGGCCTGGCGGTCGAAGACGTGGACTTTATCGAGGGCGTGGTGCACGTCGTCCGGCAGGTGAAGCTCATCGCTGGTCGACAGGTGTTCGCACTGCCCAAGGGTGGCAAGACGCGCACCGTCCCATTGCCAGAGAGCGTCGCTCGGGTGCTTGAGGCACACATCGAGCAGTACCCGCCTGCCGCTGTGGCGCTGCCGTGGAGGTCGGTCGACGGTTCACCGGCCACGGCATCCGCGTTCTTCCGCAATGCCGAGGGGCGCCCGGTGATCCGCACCGTCTTCAACGAGAAGGCGTGGCGGCCCGCACTCGACAAGGCAGGCATCCCGCGCGGCCGGGAGAACGGCATGCATGCCCTGAGGCACTTCTACGCGTCCGTGCTGCTGGACGCGGGGGAGAGCATCAAGGCGCTGTCGGAGTACCTGGGGCACCATGATCCTGGCTTCACTCTGCGGACGTACACGCACCTGATGCCGAGCAGCGAGAAGCGGACGCGGGAGGCGGTGAACCGGGCCTTTGAGGGCGGCCCGGACGCCGATGACGGCCCCACGACGGCCCAGGCAGCTTGATCCGGGGAGGAACGCGCAGGTCAGACCGCAATCACCGTCAGTAGCGCTGGTTGAGATACCCCAGCAACTCGTCGTGCAGCAGGCCGTTCGACGCGGCCGCGTTGCCGCTGTGCGGGCCCGGGCGGGAGTCCAGGCCGGTGAAGGTGCCGCCGGCCTCGGTGACGATGATCGCGTTGGCGGCCATGTCCCAGAGCGACAGCTCCGGCTCGGCGCACATGTCGACGGCGCCCTCGGCGACCATCATGTACGGCCAGAAGTCGCCGTACGCGCGCGTGCGCCACACCTCGCGGGTGAGGTCCAGGAAGCCGTCCAGGCGGCCCTGCTCCTCCCAGCCGCTGAGCGAGGAGTACGCGAACGAGGCGTCGGCGAGTTTTCCGACGCGGGAGACCTGGAGGCGGGTCGCCTTCGTGAGGCTGCGGCCGGAGAAGGCGCCGTAGCCCTTCGCGGCCCACCAGCGGCGGCCGAGGGCGGGGGCGGAGACGACGCCGACGACGGGCTGGAAGCCGCCCTCGCCTGCTTCCATCAGGGAGATGAGGGTGGCCCAGACGGGGACGCCGCGTACGTAGTTCTTGGTGCCGTCGATGGGGTCGATGACCCAGCGGCGGGGGCCGGTGCCCTCGACGCCGTACTCCTCGCCGAGGATCGCGTCCCTGGGACGGGCGCGGGCGAGTTGGCCGCGGATGAGTTCTTCGGCGGCCTTGTCCGCTTCGCTCACCGGGGTCATGTCCGGTTTGGTTTCGACCTTGAGATCGAGGGCCTTGAACCGGTCCGTCGTCGCGGCGTCGGCGGCGTCGGCGAGGACGTGGGCGAGACGCAGGTCGTCGAGGTAGTCGGGCATGTAACGAACCTATCTGCCGAGGTGGGGGTGGGGCTACAG
>NZ_DF968355.1:0-22391 GCF_001270025.1 Streptomyces azureus
CCGCGCGGTGCTTCTCCCGCAGCAGGTGGTTCGCCTTGTACTCCTCGGCCGGTGAGCGGATCCGGTCCCGGATCTCCCGTACGGCCGCCGCTGCCGTCGCCATGGACAGCGACATACTGGCGTGCGCGAACACGTCCGTGTTCCCGCCGGTGAGGTTCTCGCCGTCCGACCCGGACTCGTCGCAGGCGATCTCCAGGAACGGGCCTCCGGCCCCTCCCCGCTCCCCGTCCTCACGATTCCCGCTCACTGCACAGCCCCCTATCGTGTGCCCATGACCAGGATCCCGCACGAGACGTCCGGTGAACCGAATCCCCTGCAAGCCCTCACTCTCGACCGTCTCCGCCGCCGTACGAGCATGAAGTGGCGCACCTACCCCGAGGACGTGCTGCCCCTGTGGGTGGCCGAGATGGACGTGCCGCTCGCCGAACCCGTCGTGCGCGCCGTCACCGAGGCGCTCGACCTCGGTGACACCGGATACCCCGCCGGTACGGCCTACGCTCAGGCGCTGGCCGCCTTCGCCGGGAAGCGGTGGAACTGGGACGGGCTCGCCGTGGAGCGCACCTCGGTCGTGCCCGACGTCATGCTGGGCGTCGTCGAGATGCTCAAGCTGGTCACCGGGTACGGGGACGCGGTGGTCGTGAACCCGCCGGTGTACCCGCCGTTCCACCAGTTCGTCGAGCACATGGACCGGCGCGTGCTGGAGGCCCCGCTCGGGGCGGACGGGCGCATCGGCCTCGGCGTCCTGGAAGAGACCTTCCGGCAGGCGGTGGCGGGCGGAGGACGGGCCGCCTATCTGCTGTGCAGCCCCCACAACCCGACCGGCACCGTGCACACCGCCGAGGAGCTGTCCGCCGTCGCCGCGCTCGCCGAGCGGTACGGCGTCCGCGTCGTCGCCGACGAGATCCACGCGCCGCTCGTGATCGGCGGCACGGGCTTCGTGCCGTACCTCAGCGTGCCGGGCGCCGAGCGCGGACTGTCGCTGATGTCGGCCTCGAAGGCGTGGAACCTGGCCGGGCTCAAGGCCGCCCTCGCGATCGCCGGACCCGGGGCCGGCGCCGACCTGGCCCGGATGCCCGAGGAGGCCGGACACGGCGCGAGCCACGTCGGCATCATCGCCCACACCGCCGCCCTGCGTGACGGTGTCGCCTGGCTGGACGCCCTGCTGTCCGGCCTCGACGCCAACCGGCGACTGCTCGCGGACCTGCTGGCCGAGCACCTGCCCGCGATCCGCTACCGCCCGGGCGACGCCACCTACCTCGCCTGGCTCGACTGCCACGCGCTCGGCCTCGGCGACGACCCGGCGGACACCTTCCTGCACCGCGGCCGCGTGGCCCTCAACTCCGGCCTCCCCTTCGGCACCGGCGGCGCCGGACACGTCCGCTTCAACCTGGCGACCTCGCCCGAGGTGATCGGGGAAGCGGTGCGGCGCATGGCCGCTGCCCTGCGCTGAAACCCGGTGGTACGCCGCGCGGGTCGCGCTCGTACACTGCCCGCCATGGACGACGGTGCGCCGGCCGGACTGGGCGCGGGCAAGTACCTGCTGATCACCAGCTACCGCAGAAACGGTACGCCGGTCGCCACTCCGGTCTGGGTGGTGCGCGACGGGGACGCGCTCGGCGCCTGGACGTCGGCCGACTCCTGGAAGGTGAAGCGGATCCGCAACCGCGCCGACGTCCTGGTCGGCCCCTGCGACCCGCGCGGCAACCCCACCGGCGAACAGGTGCCCGCGACGGCGGAGATCTGCGACCCGGCCACCACCGCCCGCTACCGGCAGCTGATCGCCCGCAAGTACGGACTCACCGGCCGGCTCACCCTGCTCGGCAGCCGGCTGCGCAGGGGCCTGGACGGCACCGTGGGCATCCGCCTCACCCTCACTCGCTGACCCGCCTTCAGCAAGCGCTTTCGGCACCGGGGGAGTGGACGGCCCGTCCCCGGGACAGACCACCTGTCATGAGCCGAACTCCCGTCCTGCGCGCAGCCGTCGTCGGCACGGGCCACCGGGCCCAGTTGTTCACCCGGGGCCTCGCCGAGCGCCCCGGCCACCTCGTGGCCGCGCTGTGCGACCCCAGCCCGACCCGGATGGCCTTCCACAACCGGCTGCTGACCGAGACCGGCGCGCCGGCCGCCACCACGTGGGAGCCCGACCGCTTCACCGACCTGCTCGCCGAGGAGGACATCGACGAGGTCGTCGTCACCACCGTCGACGCCGAGCACGACCGCTACATCGTCCCGGCCCTGGAGGCGGGCTGCCGCGTCGTCACCGAGAAACCGATGACCGTCGACGCCGAGCGCTGCACCCGCATCCTCGACACCGTCCGCGAGACCGGCAACTCCCTGACCGTCGCCTTCAACTACCGCTTCAACCCCGTGCACGAGAAGGTCCGCGCCCTGCTCGCCGAGGGCGCGATCGGCGATGTGCTGTCGGTCCACTTCGAGTGGCTGCTCGACGTACGGCACGGCGCCGACTACTTCCGCCGCTGGCACCGCGAGAAACACAACAGCGGCGGCCTGATGGTGCACAAGTCCTCGCACCACTTCGACCTGGTGAACTGGTGGCTCGCCGACGAGCCCCGGGAGGCCTTCGGCTACGGGCGGCTCGGCTTCTACGGCCGCGAGGCGGGGGAGCGGCACGGACTGCGCCGGGACTACGACCGCGCCCACGGCGCCGAGGGGGCCGCCGACGACCCCTTCGCCCTGGACCTCGCGGCCAACGACACCCTGCGCGCCCTCTACCTGGACGCCGAACGCGACGACGGCTACCTGCGCGACCGGAACGTCTTCGACGGGCCGATCACCATCGAGGACGACATGTCGGTCCTCGTGCGCTACGCGCGCGGCGCGACGATGACGTACCACCTGACCGCCTACTCCCCCTGGGAGGGCTACCGGGTGATGTTCAACGGCAGCGCGGGCCGGCTGGAACTGGAGGTCGAGGAGAGCCGCTGGCAGCCGCCCCTGACCCGGGTCACCTCGGCCGCGGGCGCCCTGCACGGGGAAACGGCGGCGGAGCACGCGGGCGGCGCCCGCCTCACCCTGCGCCCGCTGTGGCAGCCCCCGGTGGACGTGCAGCTCGCGGTCGCCCACGAGGCCCACGGCGGCGGCGACCCGCGCATGCTCGACGCGCTCTTCGGCCCCGTCGGCCCCACCCGCCCGGCGGACACCGCGGCGGCGACCCACCCGACGGCCACCGAACGCGACGGGGCACTCGCCCTGGCGGTCGGTCTGGCGGCCAACCGGAGCTTCGAGACGGGACGGCCCGTGCCTACCCGCGAACTGCTCCCCGGGATCCGGTGAGCGGACCGCCCGTCAGGTCCAGGCCCGGTACGGCTCGTCGATCAGCTGGAAGACCGGCTCACCCCGAACCGGGTCCTTGGCCGTCGACAGCCGCACCCGGTCCCCGCTGTGGATGCCGATGGGCGGGCCCATGACCCGGCCGCGTACGACGAAGCCCTCGGCCATCTCGATCAGGGACACGTTGCGGGCCGCCGGGGTGTTGCGGTGCACCACCGTCGAGTGGCGCACCGTGCCCGTGCCCTCGCTGCGCTCCGTCCGCAGGTCGCTGCCGCGGCAGACCGGACACAGCACCCGGTGGTACATGGCGGTGCCGCACCAGGTGCAGCGCTGGAAGAGGATGGCCTCCGTGGCCGGGCCCCTCGGGTCGAGCAGACCCGTCGGGGAGCCGGCTGCCTGCTGAGCGACGCTTCCTGAGTGGTGGTACACGCTGTCAACTCCCTGCACTCGGCCGGAATCCCGTGTGCACGGTCGCCCGCGCACAGGTGTGCCCGGTTCGCCGTGCCACCGCGCACGCAGCACAGAGTATGGCACTCAGTGCCACTCGTAAAGGCACTCCGTTCCCTCGATGCGCGGACCCTCAGCCCCGCCCCAGCGTCGACTCGATCTCCTGTACGACCCGCCACAAGGGCGCATCGCGCCGGGACACGACGACCACCACGTCCTCGGGCTGCTCCCCGGCCGGAGGCACCGGCGTGCCGCCGAACGCGGACTGCACGTACGCCAGCGCGTGGTCCACCGTGGCGCTCGCCTCGCCCTGCCCGTCCGAACGCAGCCAGGAGCGCAGCGCGTTGTTGTGCGCCGCGACCACCGCCGCCGCGATCACATCGGCCTGGAGGGTGCCGTCCCGGCGGGCCGCGAAACGCCGGCGCAGATACTCGGCCAGGGCACGCTCGTAGCGCCACACCACCGACAGCTCGTAGGCGCGCAGTCCCGGGACCTTCTTGGTGAGGCGGTAGCGCTGCACGGAGAATGTCGGGTTCTCGGCGTACATCCGCAGCACGAGCCGGGCCGCGTCGCAGACCCGCCGCACGGGTTCCTCGTCCCCGCTGCCCGCCGCGAGGAAGGCCGTCATGTCGGCCAGGCACCGCTCGTGGTCCGGGAAGACCACGTCCTCCTTGGACGGGAAGTAGCGGAAGAAAGAGCGCCGCCCGACCCCGGCCAGCGCCACGATGTCGTCGATGGTGGTCTGCTCGTAACCCCGCTCGAGGAACAGCTGGAAGGCCGCCGCCACCAGGGCGTCCCGCATGGGCGGCTTTCCGGTCCCGGGGTCGGCTTTCTCGGAGCTCATGAGCGGGAACGTAGCACCCGGAAGGGTACGCATGGCACTCGGTGCACTCTCTGGGAGGAACCGAGTTCCCTCTGAACCTGTGGCGCGGCAGCCGCGTATCTAGCGGCAGGACGAACCCCGAAGACGGGCGCCCCGAGCCCGGACGGAAGGAGAGCAGCGTGTCGACACCGTCCGAGCCCCGGCAGCCGCACGACGACCCGGCCCTCGAACCCATCCGCGTCCTGCGGCCTCGCCGCACCGACGCCCTCGCGGAGCTGATGCGGGAGTACCGCGAGGAGATCGGCTCGGCCCCGGACGGCAACGAGCCCGGCGGCTACGGGCCCCGCGGCTACGAGTCCGTCGCGCTGCCCCGGCCGCCGGCCGGCTCCGAGGACCTGACGCAGGAACTCCCGCCTCTCAGCCGCGAGAACGGCTACGGCCGTGCCGGGCCCGGACCAGGACTGCGCCGCACGGCCGTCGCGGTGGCCGTCGCCGCGGCCGCGGTGATCGGCTTCGGCGGTGCCGCCCTCCTGCTCCCCGGCGAGAACACCGACGACAAGGCGGCCCCCGCTCCGCGCCCCACCACGTCGGCCTCCGCCTCCGCCCCTGTCCTCACACCCACCCCGCCCGCCGTCGACCCCGACGGCCGGGGCACCCTCCGCGAGGGAGCCACCGGCCCCGAGGTGACCGAACTTCAGCAACGTCTCCTGCGCATCCCGGACGTCTACCGGGACGGCTCCACCAGCGGCCGCTACGACCCCACACTGACCGCGGCGGTCGCCCGCTTCCAACTCTGGTACGGCATCCGCGGCGACGAAACCGGCGTCTACGGCAACGACACCCGCCTCGCCCTGGAGTCCCGCACGGCACCGGTGGTCGACTGACCCGCCCCTGCCCGCCGGGCTCACCGGCGGCACCGCACCGCGAGGGGCAATCCCGCAGACGGCGCGGGCGCCGGACGGCCGGTCGCCGGTTGGCGTGGATGCCGGACGGCACGCAGGTCGGCGGGCATCGTCGGACGGTCCGTACGTCGGGTGGTTCGGTTGTCGGACGGCGTCCGGTCCTCGGCTGGAAGGGCGGCTGGGCGGTCCGTACGTCGGGCGGCTCCGGTTGTCGGACGGCGCCCGGTCCTCGGCTGGAAGGCGGCGGGCCGGTCCGTGCGGCGGGTGGGTCCGGTTGTCGGACGGCCTGGTGCTCGGCCGGCACGGGCGCCGGACCGCCAGGTCGTCGGCCGGCCCGGGCCAGACGGTACCGACCGCCAGACGTCCCGTTGCGCACCCGCCGACCTGACGGCGCCGCTCCACAGCCGGCATCGCCCCCCGGGTATCGCCCCGGGATGGCACCCGCACCCCCGACATGGTGAGGTGATGCCGAGACGACAGCGGACGCGAGGGCGAGGGAGTGGTGTGAGCATGGCGGGCATGGACGCGTTCATCGGGCGGCTGGACCCCGAGATGTGCGTGGTCACGGCCGTCGCGGGCGGTGAACGGGCGGGGTGCCTGGTCGGATTCGCCTCGCAGTGTTCGATACGGCCCGTGCGGTTCGTCGTGTGGCTGTCCGAGCTGAACAACACCTTCCGGGTGGCCCGGGACGCCGAGGTGCTCGCCGTGCACCTGCTCGCGCGTGAACAGCACGGACTCGCCGAGCTTTTCGGCGGGCGGACCGGCGACCGGACGGACAAGTTCGAGGGTCTCCGACTACGAGAGGCGTACGGCGGGGCCGTCGTGCTGGAGGACGCGCCGGCCTGGTTCGTGGGCCGGATCGTGACGCGCGTGGGCGGCGGCGACCACATCGGCTTCGTCCTCGACCCGGTCGAGTGGGGCGGACACGGGACGTACGACGGGCCGCTGCTGCGCCTCTCCGGCGCCCTCACCATCGAGCCCGGTCACCCGGTCGACTGAGCCGGCCCCCGGTGGGTCGAACGCCGGGCAACGCGCGGGAAAAGAAGCGGGACGCCGGGCCCACCGGGCGTCATCCTGAGCCGGGGCGACGACGCACGAGGCGCCCCGCCCGCCGCCAACCGAAGGCCACGCCCATGAACGGCTCCCGCATCCCGGGCCTGGTGCTGCCCACCCTGTTCCTGCTGGCCCTGGCCGCGGGCCTGTGGTGGTACTGGCGGCACCGCGGCGACTAGTGAACGGCGAAAGGGCCGCCCCCTAAGCCTCTCGCATCCTAGGAACCCGGACGTCCACGACGCACACGTCGTCCCGCCGCACGTCCGGCAGCATCCGCGCGAGCAACTGCCCCAGTGACCCCGGCCCGTCGGCGTGCCGGGCGGCCACGCCGTCGGCGAGACGTTCCAGACCCCGGTCGATGCTCTCCGGAGGGTGTTCGACCAGGCCGTCGGTGAACAGGATGAGCCGGTCGCCCGGGGCGAGACGGCACTCCGCCTCCTCGAAGACCGGCGTCGCGGTCGCGCCCAGCAGCATGCCCTTCGGGCGGTCCAGATACCGCACCTCGCCGTCCCTGAGCAGCAGCGGCGGGGGATGCCCTGCCTGGGCCCAGACCAGACGGCGCTGCCGGGGGTCGTACCGGGCCAGCACCATCGTGGCCGTCGCGTGGGAATCACGGGAGTGCAGCAGCAGCGTGTTCAGCCGGGACAGGGCGCCGGTCAGCGACGAACCCGTGATCACCATGCCCTTGGCGGTGAAGCGGAGCTGGGCCATCGTGGCGACGGCGTCGACACCGTGCCCGGCGACATCGCCGACCACCAGCAGCGCGTCCCCGTCGGGCAGTTCCACGGCGCTGAACCAGTCACCGCCGACATGCACACCGGACTGGGCGGGCAGATAGGCGACCTCCACGCGCAGTCCTGCCAGGTGCACCGGACGGTTGGCCAGCGGCAGCAGCGCCTGCTGGAGCCGGGACGCCAGGGTCCGCTCGGCCTGGAGCACGTCGTGCTGCGTGAGGATCGCCTGCTCGCTCTCGACCAGGGCCAGTTCCGCCCGCCGCCGGGCCGTCATGTCCTGGACGACACCGTGCACCTCCACAGGCGTGCCGTGTATGTCGGCCACGGCCTCGGCCACGAGACGCAGATGCCGGATGCCGCCGCTCGTCCTGACCCGGAACGGCAGGTCGAACGCCCTCCCCTCCTGGACGAGCGCGCGGACGGCGCGGGTCAGTGCGGGCGCGTCCTCGGGCAGCGCGAGCTCCGGCAACCCGGTGAGCCGCACCGGTCCGTGCGCGGGGTCCCGGCTGAAGATGGCGAACACCTGGGTCGACCAGGAGGCCTCCTGCGTCGCCAGGTTCCAGTTCGCCCAGCCGAGGTTGCCCAGCCGCTGGAGATCCGCCAGCCGCTGCTCCTGCCGGTCGGAGGAGCCGTGCCGGATCCAGCTGACGACCAGCGCGTCGTCCAGCCGCGCCACCCGCGCCGAGTACGTGGACAGCGCCGCGATACCCGCCACGACCTCCTCGTGCGCGAACGGTTCACTCTCGTACGGCTCCCCGGTGGTCAGCGTGTGCAGGCAGCCCTGCCACAGCGGCTCCTCCGTCAGGGCCGGCCGGAATTCCAGCAACCGCCGCCCGGCCAGCTCCTCACCGGGGCGGCCCAGCAGGTCACCCGCCCGTGTGGTCGTGGCCTCGACCCGGAAGTCCTCGGTCTCACCCGACGCGTCCCTCAGCGGGGTGAGCAGCATCACCGCGATCGGCAGCGCGTCGAACAGCGCCTGCACCGCATCCGTGGCGGCGTCGTCGGCCCGCTCGGGCGGTGCGTCGAAGGCGCGCAGCCGGCCGGCGCACAGCCCGGTGACGCCCCGCAGATGAGCCTGGTCGCGTGGCGTGAACGACCCGGCGCGGCCGCGCAGTACGCCGATGCAGACCTCGGCCGAGCCCGTGGGGGGCACGGGCAGCCAGGCGCGCGACCGCCAGCGCTCGGGCGGGTCCCCGAGCAGCAGGTCCCGCCGTTCGTCCGAGGCGAGGTCCTCCAGCCAGCGCGGTTCGCCCGTCCGCAGCGCGTCCAGCGCCGCGATCCCGCTCAGCGGCGGCACCTGGCTCCACTGGGCGGCCGGCTGGTCGCCGATGCCGGCGTGCCCGATCAGTTCGAGGCCGCCGTCGGGCCTGCGGGTGTAGATCATGACCGCGTCCGCCGCCATGTCGGGCGCGAGATGCTCCAGCAGACACCGGGCGAGGTCGTGCGGTGTCATCACCCGAAGGAGGGCCTGCCCGAGGCGGGCCAGGGCGATGGCGACATCGTCCGGCGCGGCCGTCTCCGGCAGGACGTCGGAGCCGAAGCCGGGGGTGTCGGTGCCGACTGGCTCGGCCGCCTCGCCCGGGCGGGGGGCCGTGGGCGCCAGAGATCCGAGCGTGATCCAGCACTCCTCCAGGAGGGTGTGGCGCGCCGCCTTGGCCCGCTGGAGCAACCGCTCGTCCGCCGCGTCCGCCGAACACCCGGTCAGCGCCATCACCGCGCCCTTGGCCCGTTCCACGACAGCCGACATCGCCGCCTGGTCGCGCAGCCGGTCCAGCTCGGCGCGCTGCCGGGCGACGATCTTGGCCAGTTCGACCAGGTCCGGTGCCGCACCGGGCTCCGCCGGCGTCGCGGGCTCGCTCGTCACGCGTTGAGCATCGCATACCCGCGCCGGTTCGAAGACGGCCTCGGGCGCACGGACTGCTCCCGCATCCCGACAGCCACATCGGTCACATCAGCCTCGGGAGCCGTCAGTGGCCATCGCGCGGATACAGCCACAGCCGCAGCAGCCGGCTGAGCCTCGGCATGACGAGATACGTCAGCACCGGCAGCAGCACCAGCGGGAACACGGCGGCCCGCAGCGGCAGCGGCCAGCCGGTGGTGTGCGGCGTCACCAGCCACTGGATGAGCAGGGTGAACGGATAGGCGCCGAGGAACGTCGTGAGGACCATCTTCCACCGGGGCGGGGCCTGCACGGTGGTGCCGGGCAGGCTGAACCAGGTCTCCATCCCGGTCGTCGACTGGCGTTCGCTGCTGACCTCGGTGGCGATGTCCTCGATCCGCCGGTGCCAGTGCGCGCGCTCCTCCGACTCCAGCCAGGCGGCGAGCCGGTGCTGGTCGGACCAGCGCAGCACCGCGTGGTAGCGGTGGCCGTCCTCGGGCGTGAGCCAGGAGACGCCCTGGTTGCCCGGGAACTGTCTGGCACAGCGGGTGATGCCGTGCGTCCACTCCTCGAACTGCCGCTCCCGGCCAGGACGCACCTGCCAGGTCAGAACCGTGGTCACCGGCTCGCGCCGGACTTCGGTGGTGCTCATTTCCTCACGTGTGCCACGCACGCCGCGGGTCATGCCCTCAGGGTCACGGCTGGCGGTTGGCCTCCACCAGAGCCTGGGTGACCGCCCGGACGCTGCGCGCGATGTGCTGCAACTGCATGACCTCGGCCGCGTACACCTTGATCGTGTGCTCGATGACGCCCTCGTGCAGACCGAGTCCGGGCAGGTCGGCGCGGGCGGTCTGGAGGGCGGTGCGGGCGACCCTGATCTCCTGCTGGACCTGGATCTGGGCGTGCCGGGCGAGCAGGACGGGGTGGCGGATGAACACGGGGTAGCCGGCGTAGCGCGCGGGCACCAGCTCGCGCAGCCACTTGGCCGCCGAGCGCTCCCAGTCGTAGCTCCCGGGGGTCTTGACCTGGCAGGGCCAGTCCGGGCTGATGCGCGTGGACGTCAGGGGCATGATCATCGCTTCCGGGTGTGCGGCGTCGTGAGGGTGGACGACGGGTCGGGGCGGCCCCGGCCTAGGGGATGACCGGGGCCGCCACGGACACCCGGGACGCCGAAGCGGGTAGGAGCCGGCCCCTCGGGTGCGGAACGGATCCGGAACGGCCGGGTCGCGATCCGTGAGCAGTATTTATATATGCGATCCGGTTTTCAAGGCGCATGAAAACATTCATGCGCGCTTTGTTGTGGGTGGTCCCCTCGTGTGTTGCTGAGGCCTGCCCGGTGCGTGCCGCTCAGTCGCGGAGGAAGAAGTGATGCTGGTCGGCGACCTGTTCGTACTCCTCGAGCCGGGCCTGCGTCCGTTCCGGATCCGCGTCCGTCATGGCCTGGAGCAGCGCCGAGCACATCACGCCCGGGGCGGCGTAGGAGTCGAAGACCAGGCGCGATCCGGTCCCGATGGCGAAGGCGACGTCGGCCTCGTCCGCGAGCGGCCCGAGCGCCAGGTCGGTGATCAGGGCGACCTTGAGCCCGGCGCCCCGCGCGACCCGGACTGCCGTCAGTGTCTCCTGCGCGTGCCGGGGCATGGAGAACGCCAGCACCCAGGTGCCGCCCGCCTCGCGTGACTGGAGCAGCGCGTCGTAGGCGACGCTCCCGCCGCGCGTCACGAGCCGTACGTCCGGGTGGATCCGGCGGGAGGCGTAGGCGAAGTACTCGGCCAGTGAGACGGAGATGCGCAGGCCGAGGACCGTCAGCGGGGTCGACGACGCCAGCTTGCGGCCGATGTCGATCACCAGGTCCGGGTCGGCGAAGTCCCGCCGCAGATTCTCCAGGTTCTCGATCTCGGCGTCGACCGCCGCCTGTAGCTCGTTGCCCCGGTTCTCCTCGGCCGGGCCGCCGCCCGCGAGGGTGCCGAGCGCGATCGCCTGGAGCTTCTCCCGCAGCGCCGGGTAGCCGCTGAAGCCGACCGCCGAGGCGAACCGCGTCACCGAGGGCTGGCTCACGCCGACCCGGTCCGCGAGATCCGTGATGGAGAGGAACGCCGCCTCGGTGATGTTCTCGATCAGGTACTGGGCGATGCGCCGCTGGCCCGGGGACAGCCGGGGCCGGTCGAAGAGCGCCCTGAGCTGGGCGGAAGGGGAGACCTCCGCTTCGGGTGCGGCCTTCCCCGAGGTGATCGCGGATGCCTGTGCGCGTGCCTGCTGCGGCGATGGCACCGATGCGCCTCCTTCGTCTCCCACGGACGTTCAACATAGCTCACGCCCCCTGGTGACCAGGGCTTCTTCACCCGGCACATGAGATGCCCGGCAGGTGGATACCCGGACGCCGGGCGGGAACCCGCCGCGGCAGAAGATCCCGACACGACGGACGAGGAGCCATCGTCATGACCGTTCCCGAGGAGAACCGGCCCAAGACGCAGACCACGGACGAGGTCCTGGAACACCGGGACGAGCACCAGTCCCGGCCGCCGGGCGCGAGCGGCCGCACGATGCGCGAAGCCCTGGAGGAGGCCGAGGTGCGGCCCGACGACTACGTCGAGCGTTAGCACCCCCCGGCCACCGCAACCCAACCGACGACGCTTCCGGCAGGTGAGACCGCATGGGCGCACTGAGTGCGCTGGAAGAGACACTGGAAAACCGATGGGAGGCCCTGTGGGCGCGGGTCCTCGACAAGGAGCCGGTCGAGGTCCTCGACGCCCTGCGACGCGCGTGCGACGACAACGCCGTGGTGTGCCGGGCTGACCGGGTCATGGTCCCCAACGCCTACGACGTGGAACTCTCCGACGAGGTGCACGACCAGCTGACGCGCCACGGCACCGACGTGGGACAGGCCCTGACCGACAGCCTGGTCCGCCACGCGGAACGCAAGGGCTACGAGTTCGCGGGCCCGCTCGCGGTACACGTCGCGAGGTGCCCGGATGTGCCCAACGGCCGCTACCGCGTGGCCAGTCGTGTCATGCAGCACGTGAGCACGGACGGCTTCTTCCACGCGGCCCACTGAAGCGCCCCGAGGCGCTCAACGGCGATAGATCGTGATCGAGTGCCCGACATCGTCGACCGGGCGGCTGCCGCCGATCAGCTCGGCCAGCCGCCCGGTCGCTTTCGCGGCCGCAGAGTCCGACACCGCCAGCACCCCCCGCACGTCACCGGCCGGCACCCCGCGCGGATCGCGGGCCCGGATGCCGTAACGGGACGGCACCCCACTGCCCTTGTAGACCAGCCACACCCGCTCACCCGGATACCGCTCGCGCAGCCGCTCCGCGAGCCGCCCCAGATCCTGCCCCCAGTCCACGTTGGAGTCGTGCAAGAACTCCCGCGTCCTGCCCGGCCCGCCGAACGCCTCGTTGGAGTAGGGCAAGTAGTAGGGGTACGCACGCAGTGAACCGACCGCGACGAACGCCACCAGCGCCCCCACCGCGACGCAGACCCACCGCCGCCGCACCACGAGAACGCAACCGGCCGCCACCGCGAGAAACAGCGGCAGGAAGACGGCGTACCGAGTGCCGAGGTCCCGTGCCCCCTGCATGGCCGCCGCCAGCAGCACCACAGGCGCGGCCAGCACATAGGGCGCGGCCGGCCGCAGGCGGCGCACCGCGACCACGACGACGGCCCCGGCGACCCACAGCGCGAGCATCCCGAGCGGTGTCTTCACCAGCAGCGCGGCCGGCAGGTAGTACCAGAGCGAGCCCGAGTACAACCGGCCGAACAGAAAGCCCTGCCATGGCCGGTTCTCCAGCCCGAACTGGACCCGCATCCCGTCCCGGTACGCCTCCGGCAACGGCAGCATCTCGACCAGCAGCCCCCGCAGCCCCCGTACGGTGGGCACATGCTGCTCCGGGGTCCAGCGCAGCCGCGGATCGACCATCAGATACGTCATCCACACAACGGCGACCGCGGCCAGTGCCAGGACACCGGCGCCCGCGACCGCCCGCCCCGAGTCCCGGCCCCGGCCGGCTGCCGACGCGTGCCACACCGACACGGCGGCCAGCGCCATGAACACCGGTACGGCGGGGAGCGTGCTCATCTTCGTGGCCAGGGCCGCCCCCAGCGCCACCCCGGCGAGCGGCACGTACAACTGGGTCCCGCGGCGCGCCCGCCACAGCAGCCACGCCGACATCAGCACGAACCCGGCGGCCGGCACGTCGAGCGTGGCGAGCGAGCCGTGGGCGATGACGTCGGGGGAGAAGCAGTACAGGGCGAGCGCGGCCAACGCCCCGGCCGTCCCGGCCAGTTCACGGGCGAAGGCGAAGACGACCAGCCCGAACAGCAGCGTGAGCGCGATCACCGGGAGCCGGGCCCACAGCATCAGCCGCCAGGGGTCGTTGCCCGACTCGTAGAGCAGATGCCGCCCCACCGCGCCCTGGTCCCCGGTGAAGGACGGGTCGACGCGCGGATCCGCGAGAGCCACCCCGGCGCCGATGACGAGCTTGCCCAGCGGCGGGTGCTCGGGGTTGTGGCGCAGCCGGTGCTCGTGCGTGTACTCGGCGGCCGCGCCCACGTACACCGGTTCGTCGATCGTCGGAGTCTGCCGCACGGCGGTGGTGACCATGGCGAAGGCCATCTGTGCGAGCAGCACGGCCACGAGGAGCGGCAGCGCCCGCCGTCCGCCGGACCGCCGCGTGGCCCCCGCGGGTGGCGGCGGCGGGAGCGACAGCGGCCGCGGGACGGCGGGAGCGATCCAGAGGTCCCTCATGGACCCACTCTGCATCAGCCCCCGCCGCTCGCGGCGTCACCGCTTCACGAGTCGCACCGACAGACCGTCAGCCGTGTGAACGGGCACGGCCCGCAGCGTCGTCGAGTCCAGCTCGACACGGTCGAACCGGCCGCGCAGCCCCGGAGCCGACAGGACCGGAACGGTCGTCCCCGCGACCGGCGGCCGCTCGGCGTCGAGCCGCAGCGACAGCACGCTGCCCCGGCCCAGCAGCACGCGCCGGCTCACCGTGAGCGCCGGGCCGTGGTTCTTGCGCAGCGGCAGCTCCAGCGTCGACTCGCCCTCCTGGACGTACGAGCCGCGCACCCGCAGGACCTTGTCCGCGCGCAGCGTGCCGCCCGTGACCCGGACGTCGCCCTGCCCCAGGGCGTTCGGCGAGGCGGCGACCAGCGTGCCGTCCTCGACGACGGTCCCGCCGCGGTAGCGGTTGTGGCCGGTCAGCGTGAGGGTGCCCGTGCCGCGCTTGGTCAGACCGCCGTCGCCCTCGATGTCGTTGCGCCAGCTGTCGGCCGCGTGGAAGCCCCCGGCCGCCGCGTCCAGCGTCACCGTGACGTCGGTGTCGAAGGCGCCGTACCCGTCCGCCGCCGCGAACAGGTTCAGCCGGCCCCACTGCTCGAAGCCGTCCAGCAGGACGTACCCGGAGGGCAGCGCGGTCGTGCGCAGTACCTCGCGGCGCTGGGCCGCGCTCAGGTACGGCAGCCGCGTCTCCAGCAGGACCTCCGCGCCCTTCGGCACGGTGAGCGGGTCCTTGGGGCCGCGACGGGGCAGGACGTACGTCAATCGGTGCCCGACCGCACGGGCGTTGACCTCGCGGTCGGCGTAGGTGTCGCCGGCGTCCGAGTGGGCGTAGGCGTACAGCGTGTCCGCCGTCGTGCCGGTCTTCTGGGTGAAATAGGAGAGGGCCTGGGCGCGTGCCGCCGCCTTGAGCTCCGCGTTCGCCGGGTCGGCCAGTGTCGCCGCGGTCAGGGCGGTCGCCATGATCCGGCCGCCGATGACGTCGACGGTGGAGTGCATGCCCGACATGATCCGGGTGTGGCTGAGCTCGAACGCCCGCGTCACCAGCTCCTGGAAACGCTCGGGCACCGCGTAGGCGTAGGCCAGACCGGCCAGATGGAAGGCGTTGGTGTGGCCGCTGGGGAACC
This sequence comes from Streptomyces azureus, assembly GCF_001270025.1. Classification (NCBI taxonomy): domain Bacteria; kingdom Bacillati; phylum Actinomycetota; class Actinomycetes; order Kitasatosporales; family Streptomycetaceae; genus Streptomyces; species Streptomyces azureus. Next base: position 15,034 of record NZ_DF968355.1, read on the forward strand.
CGCCGTCCTCCGCCGGGTTCTCGGAGCGCTGGCGCAGCAGTTGCGGGGCCACGACCACGTCCGAGTCGTACACCGGGTAGCCGAGGGCGTCCTTCTTCCCGGTGTCGACGACCTCGCTGTCCTCGTTCATCCGCCACGGACGCGGGTACTGGAAGGCGAACTTGGCCGGGTTGCCCGAGGCGAACGGCCCGCGGACGGTGTCCACCAGCTTGGCCACCTTGCCGAGCTCCGAGTCGTAGGAGCCCGCGCCGAGCGCGGACCCGGCCGGGGCGTCGGCGGGCAGGGTGTCGCTGATCTTCCCCGGGGGTGTGCCGTCCGGGGCGCCGGTGATCGACGTGACGGCCTTGGCACCCGACTTGTACAGCCCGGCGAGCGGACCCAGTCCGCCGATCATGGCGTAGCTCTGGTGCTGGCGGTCGTAGAGGAAGGCCTCCTTCGCCTGCGCCTCGGTGCGGGATGCCGTGACCCGGGCGCAGTAGCGCATGTTGGCGCGCAGTACCTCGCGGTCCAGGACCCGGCCGGTGTCCCAGGCGTCGCCGGTCTTCCACACCTGGGACATGCCGCCCAGGATCCGGATGACCGCGTTGGTCTCGGGGGCCTGGTTCGTCAGGACGTTCGACTTGTAGTCGTCGACGAACGCGGCGGGGCCCGTGGCGGCCTTCGCGTCGGCGGCGGCGAGCCACGTGGCGAAGGCGGGCGCGGACAGCAGACCGGCCGAGGCGCCCAGGGAAGTCCTGAGGAACCCCCGCCGGTTGACGGTCGCGGTGGCCATGGACCCGGCTGGTGACGGCATGCGTGTGCCTCTCTTGAGTTCTGCGACGGTCTCTTCCCGCCGTGCGGCCGGGAAGGTCGTGCGATCGTGTGCGACTCGTGGCGCCTTTGACGGCTTGTGGGGCACCCGTTGACTGACGAGCGAAGATCTACGGCCGTGTTGTGACCCTTCGGAGAGGGGGCGGCCACGCGCCGGTGTCCGGAACGTGAACGGCGTCCGCCCGGCTCACTGAAGCGAACGGGCCAGCGCCACCGCGCCCTCGACCGGCGGCACGCGCAGCGGCTGCGGCCGGGCCCCGGGCAGGTGCTCGGCGAGCGCGGAGGCGAGCGCCTCGTACAGCGCGGGCTGGGCGAGGACCGTGCCGCCCGCCACCACCACGTCGTCCACGACGACCCCGCGCCCGGCGAGCCGTACGACGAGTGAGGCCAGCGCCCGGCCGCCCTCGGCGATCACGGCCCGGGCGAGCGGTGAGCCCGCCTCGGCGGCGGCGAACACCACGGGGGAGTGCCGGCCCCATTCGGCGGAGACGTCCGTGGCGGCCTCCAGCGCGGCGCCGAGCGCCGGCACCTCGGTCACGCCGAAGGCCGCGACCAGGCCGGTCGCGAGTGCGTCGGGCTCCTCGCCGCGGTCGTGCGCCGCCCAGACGGCCCGCGCGGCCTCGCGGACGAGCCCGGCCGCGCCGCCCTCGTCGCCCAGCACCGCGCCCCAGCCGCCGACCTGGACCGGACCGCCGTCGGGCAGCCGCCCCACCGCGACCGAACCGGTACCGGCGACCAGGCCGACGCCCTTGTCCAGCCCGGCGGCGGGGACGAGCAGTTCGGCGTCGCCCACGACCAGCGCGGGCACCCCGAGCCGCTCCTGGAGCGCGGTCCGGATGGCTTCGCACTGGCGCGGTGTCTCGCAGGCGTGACCGCCCACGGCGACGGCGGACGGGCGTGCGTGGGCCGGCAGGGCGTCGCGGACCAGCGCGGCCAGCCGGCCGGCCGCGTCCCCGGGCTCGTGCGGTCGCCAGCCCGCACTGCTGCGGACACGATCGACGCCCTTTTCGCCGCCCGCGAGGGCACGCAGATGCGTCTTGGTGCCGCCCACGTCGATACCGACCACGTAAGGCGTGGAGTCCTGCACGGGTCCTCTTTCGTCGTTGCGCGGTCACGGCGAACGGCAGGCGAACCGTGCGTCGGACCACGCCAGTTGAAGAGGTAGGGAAGCCCCGGGACGGGCTTCTGCGGGCCACGGCAGGCGAGTACCGTGGAGTTCGTTAGGAAGTTAACTAACGAAGTAGGGTGCGCGTCAAGAGGCACGGAATCCCGATGCCGCGCGACCCTGCCGCCGCTCTGCACGGCCGCAGCACGACCTGGGGAGACCATGCGCCTGAGTGAGAGTGCCCGTGTGGTGTTCGACGTACTGGCCGGGACGGGCACGGCCACCCGCCCCCAGCTGGCGGCCGGTGCGGGCCTTTCCAAGCCGACCGTCTCCTCCGCCGTGGCCGAGCTGGAGGCCGTCGAGCTCGCCGCCCACTCCGGCAGGGCCTCCGGCGGCACCGGCCGCAGCGCCGCGATCTACCGTCTCGGACCGGCCGCCGGGGCCGTGCTCGCCGTCGACCTGGGGCCCGCCGTGACGCGGGTGCGCGGCTGCGCCCTGGACGGCACGCTGCTCGCCGAGGGCACCGGGTCCCGGCCGGAGGCCGCCGACACCGTCCGCAAGGTCCTCGACGCCCTGCCCGCCGGGGCCCCGCTGCGGGCCGTCGTGGTCGCCGTCGGTGACGTCCCCATACGGGACCGCGCCGGGGAGCGCCCCGCGACCGCCAAGGCCGGCCCCGTCTTCGACGCCATGGCCGTCGCACTGCCCGAGGGTGTCCCCGTCCACCTGGAGAACAACGTCAACTGCGCCGCACTCGCCGAACTCCACGAGGGCGCCGCCGTCGGCCGCGACACCTTCGGCTACCTGCGCATCGGCGTCGGCATCGGACTCGCCGTCGTCATCGGCGGCCGGGTGCTGCGCGGCGCGAACGGCGCCGCCGGTGAGGTGGCCCGGCTGCCCTACCCCTGGGACGACGACCGCGCCCCGCGCCACGAGGGCCTGGAGCAGCGCATGGGCTCGCGCACCCTGCTGCGCCGGGCGGCCGAGGCCTGGCAGGAGACCGACGGGCCCCGCCCGCGCACCGCGGAGCGGCTCCTCGCCCTCGCCGGGCAGGGGCATGCCACGGCCGGTGCCGTGGTCGCCTCGCACGCCGCCGACGTGGGCCGGCTCGCCGCCGCCGTCGCCGCCGTACTGGACCCCGGACTGATCGTGCTGGGCGGCGGTACCGGCGCGGACCCGCAGCTCCTGCCCGGTGTGCAAGCGGAACTGGCCCGGCTGAGCTGGCCCACCGAGGTGGTCAGCAGCGTCGTGGGCGACACCGGTACGGTCGCGGGCGCCAGCAGGCTCGCGGTCGCCCATGGAATTCAAACCGTGACCGGAGCTGTGCGGGCGAAGCATTGACGGCTGCGCCATCGGTCTGCCAATGTCCGGACAAGCGCTTTCTAGTCGGCCGGGACGCCGACTCCGGGTAAGCCTCCCGCTCGTACGCGAAGTACGGCAGCCGCACGAGGGCGTGCTTGTGCGACGCCGGCCGTCATGGCCGGGGACCCCACCCGTGAAGGCGACGCGGCCGGGCGAGGCCGCGCCCCCGAGAAGCGAGAATTCCTGCAAAACGCACCCGTGCCGCCTCGGCTGGCGCCGTGCTTCCTCCGCTACGAGAAAAGGGATCGAAGATGACCAGTGTGGGTGTGCGGCGCTCTCGCCGACTCGGCCGCGGCGGCATACGCCGCGTTGTTCCCCTCGCTGCCGTGGCCACGGCAGGTGCCCTTCTGCTCTCCGCCTGCGGGTCGGGGTCCGAGTCGGGCGGTAACGCCAAGTCGCTGACCTTCTGGATCTCCACGGTTCCGGGGCAGGACGCGGGCTGGAAGAAGATGGTGGCGCAGTACAAGAAGGAAGCCGGCGTCACCGTCAATCTCGTCAACATCCCCTACGACGGCTACGACGCGAAGCTGCGCAACGCCGCGCAGGCGAACTCCCTGCCCGACGTGGCGGCGGTGCCGAAGCTGGACCCGATCTGGGCGAACAAGCTGATCGACCTCAGCTCCATCGCCAACAACAAGAACAACAAGATCAACAAGAACTTCATCGCCAAGGACTCGTCCGGGAAGGTGCTGTCCATCCCCTCGGACATCACCGCGTCCGGCCTGTTCATCAACGAGACACTGTTCAAGAAGGCCGGCGTCTCCGTCCCGACCTCGCCCCAGAAGACCTGGACCTGGACCGAATTCATCAAGGCGGCGGACAAGGTCCGGGAGAAGACCGGCGCCAAGTACTCCCTCACGTTCGACCAGTCGCCCTCCCGGCTCCGCGCCATGGTGTACGAGCTCGGCGGGAAGTACGTCCACGCGGACTCCTCCGGCAAGTTCTCTGTGGACGCCGCGACCAAGAAGGCCGTGAAGCGCTTCGTCGAGATGAACGACGACAAGACCATGCCGAAGTCGGTGTGGACCAGCGGCGCCGACCCGTCGGCCATGTTCCAGAGCGGTGACGTGGTCGCCTACTGGTCCGGCGTGTGGCAGGTGCCCGCCTTCGCGGAGAGCATCAAGAAGTTCGACTGGGCGAGCGTCCCGACTCCCGCCGAGCCGGTGCAGGCCAGCGACGTCAACAGCGGCGGCATGACGGTGGGCTTCAACAACAACGGCGACGCGGCCGCCGCCGCGACGAAGTTCCTGTCCTGGCTGTACGAGCCGGCCCACTACCAGGCGCTGTGCGAGGCGTCCGGGTTCCTGCCCGTCGAGAGTGGTCTGAACCCGAAGTACCCCTTCGAGTCCGAGGCGGCGCAGGCGGCGTTCAAGCTGTACAACGAATCGATCCCGCTGTACGCCCCGATCTCCGGCTACTTCAACACCGCGCAGACGAACTGGGTGCTGAAGGGCAAGAGCCTCACCGAGGACCCGACCAAGACGGAGCTCGGCAAGGCGATCAACGGCCAGCAGTCGGCCGACAAGGCGCTGGACAACATCGTGGCCGGCTACAACCAGCAGGTCGGCGGCTGAGCGCAGGCCGACAGGCCGGGCGGCGGGGTCGAGACACCGCCGCCCGGCCCAGGGCCTGTCTGACAAATCCCCGCCTGCTCCGCGGCGTCTGGCACGCACTCCCCCAAGCTCTTCGAGCAGGGGGCACCCCCAGCCGCGTTGCCGAACCGCCCACGTGGCTCCTCCCCCACTCTCGACTTCGCTCGAGCGGGGGGACCCCCATCGAGGGCGCTCCGGCGCCTTGCGATCGCACGCACCAGACGCCGCGGCGCCCGCCCTTCGGGCGGACGACGGGGATGTGTCAGACAGGCCCTCGAGACCCACGCGATGCCGGGCTCATGGCCTGAGCCCTGTAGGAACCCATTCCACCAGCACGGAGTCAGGAAGATGACCAAACGCGCCCCGGACGTGTCCGCGAGCCCGCCCAGGAGCCGTAGTAAGTACACCCTTGCGCCGCTCGTCCTCATCGCGGCCAATGTCGTGCTCTTCGCGCTGTTCTTCCTCTGGCCGGCGGTGATCGGGCTCGTCTACTCCTTCACGAACTACACGGGCGTAGGGGCGTTCCAGTTCGTCGGACTGGACAACTACAGCAACCTGTTCGGGGACTCCACCTTCTTCGACGCCCTGACCCGGACGCTGCTGTACACCGTGCTCTTCGTTCCACTGAACTTCGTGTTCTCGCTGCTCATCGCCAACGTGCTGGTGAGCAAGCACGCCAAGGGCGTGTCGGTCGCCCGCGTCTTCTTCTTCATCCCGTGGCTTCTGTCGCCCATCGTCGTGGGTGTCCTGTGGCGGTGGCTGTTCGGTGAGAACTTCGGACTGGTCAACTACCTCATCGAGAAGGTCGGCGGAAGCGCCGTTCCGTGGCAGTCGAACGCGGACCTGTCACTGATCGTGGTCGTGGTGGCGGCATCCTGGGCCTGGACGGGCTTCTCGATGCTGCTGTTCATCGCGGCGATCAAGAACGTACCGACGTCGTACTACGAGGCGGCCGCGCTCGACGGCGCCGGTCCGTGGCGCCAGTTCTTCAGCATCACCCTGCCGAGCATCGCGCCGACGTCCTTCATCGTCATCCTGCTCAACACGATCCACGGGATGAAGGAATACCCGCTGTTCGCCTCCCTCAACAACGGCGGACCCGGAACGTCGAACAACCTGCTTGTCCAGTACATCTACCAGACCGGCTTCAAGTCGGGCCAGATCGGCTACGCGAGCGCCGCGTCGTTCGTGCTCATGCTCATCCTGATGGCCGTCGCGTTCATGCAGCTGATCGTCAACCGGCGGGTGGAGAACCGATGACAACCACAGACATGCCACGCAAGGTCGACTCCGGGTCCGGGCGGGCTGTTCCCAAGAAGCGGCTCAGCGGCGCGGCCAGTGGTGGGTTCCGGCGCGCGGTGCCCGCGACGACACTGCTCTGGGTCCTGGCGGCCCTCTACGGGCTGCCGGTGCTGTGGTTCGTACTCAGTTCCTTCAAGCCGGCGGGAGACCTGTTCTCCCTTCCGCTGACGTTGCTTCCGCACGACCCCACCCTGTCGGGTTACAAGACGGCGTGGGACAGTGCCAACTTCTCCCAGTACTTCATCAACACGACCATCGTGTGTGTGATCGCGACGATCCTCACGGTGGGAGTCAGCTGCTGCACCGGGTACGCGCTGGCCAAGTACGACAACAAGTGGCTCAAGGTCTTCTTCGTCGGCATCCTGGCCACCACGATGCTGCCGGGCGAGGTCATGCTCGCGCCGCAGTTCCTGGTGGTCCGCGACCTCGGCCTCTACAATTCGCTCGCCGGCATCATCCTCCCGGCCGTGCTCACCGCGACCGGGTGCTTCATGTTCCGCCAGTTCTTCCTGACGGTCCCCGACGAGCTCATCGAGGCCGCCCGCATCGACGGTGCCCGCGAACTTTCGATCTTCCTGCGGATCATGGTGCCGATCTCCCGGCCCATCATGCTGACGCTCGCCATCCTGTCGTTCCAGTGGCGGTGGAACGACTACATCTGGCCGCTGCTGATGCTCAACGACCCCGGGAAGTTCACCGTGCAGATCGGCATCCAGAGCCTCGTCGGGGCGCAGAACATCAACTGGTCGGTGGTGCTCGGCGGATCGGTCATCTCCATGATCCCTCTGATCGTCGTCTTCCTGGTGTTCCAGCGTTACGTCATGAACGCCGACATCAACGCCGGACTGAAGGACTGACCGTGCCCACACCGCTCGACCACGAGTCCGTCCGTGCGACGGCAGGCGCCGGCACCGGCAGGAAGGGCTGATCCACCCGTGCACCTCCCCCACCAGCGCGGCCCGTTGCACGACCTCCCCGACACACCGGAGGCGTACGACGCCGTCCTCGCCGACGTCACCGAGCAGGCCCTGGCCCGCATGACGCCGGAGGGCAACCTCGAACACCCCGACTGCGTCGACGACATCGGCGACACCTCCCTCGGCGTCACCTCCCTGCTCGCCCTGGCCTGGCAGCGCACCAAGGACCCCCGCCTGCCGGAGGCGGTGCGCCGCAGCCTCGCCTTCCACCTG
>NZ_DF968356.1:0-35997 GCF_001270025.1 Streptomyces azureus
GCGCCCAGGTGCCCATCGGCCCGGGCCCGCGAGTCGCCGACGTCCGTGCCGCCGCCGTGAAGGCACCCCCTCCGGAGACCGCCCTCGCCGCCTCCTGGTCCAAGCCCCGCCCCGGCGTCAACGGCGCAGACCCTGCCGTAGGCCCTGCCGCCGCCGCGCCCCCGGCCCCGGCCGCGCCGCCCGAGCAGGCGAGCGGCTGGCGGCCCTGGCGTTTCCGCATGTCGAACGACGTCTGGGGCACCCCCTCCGTCGACGGTGACCTGGTCTACGTCACCTCCTTCGAGGTACACGCGCTGGACGTGGCCACCGGCCGCCGCCGCTTCAAGACCCGGGACGTCGCATGGTCCATGGCGGTCGCGGACGGCCGTATCCACGCCTCCGACGGGCCCACCCTGTTCGCCCTCGACGCCCGCGAGGGCGCCGACCTGTGGCGCCTCCAGACGGACGCCTGGGTCTACTCCCTCAAGGCCGGCCGCGGCACCGTCGTCACCGGCACCCGGGGCGGCGGCGTCCAGGGCTGGGAGGCCTCGAACGGGCAGAAGCTCTGGGAGGTCACCGGCTGCCAGAGCGACTTCGAGTCCCCCGAGGCCGGGCCCGCCCTGCACGACGGCACGGTCTACGTGTGGCAGGACGCCCGGCTGCGCGCCCTGGACGCCCGCACCGGCGACGAGCGCTGGTCGTACCCCATCGGCGACGCGGCCTCCTGCGGCGGCGTCCCGGTCCGGATCGCCCAGGCGACCGACGGCTACGTCTACGTCTGCGCCGGCACCCGCGTCCTCGCCCTCGACGTGGCCGCCGGGCACGTCAAGTGGCATTTCGAGGCCCCGGCCGCGTTCCTCTCCCCGCCCACCTTCGTCCCCGGACCGGCCGTCACCGGCGGGGGCATCTACCTGGCCGACTACCTCGGCACCGTCTACGCCCTCGACGCCACCGACGGCCGTGACCGCTGGCGCATCGCCACCGAGTCCCGGGCGTCCGTCGACCCCGTCCTGGTCGCCGCCGGCCACGTCCACGTGGGCAGCGGCAAGGGCCTCTACACCCTCGACGCGGTCACCGGCACACCCAAGTGGCGCTTCCAGGCGGGCGGCGACATCGTGGGCGCCCCCTCGGTGGCCGAGGGCCGTATCCACTTCGGCTCCACCGACCACCTGCTCTACACCCTGAAGGCCGACGACGGCCGGCTCCGCTGGAAGCTCGCCACCGGCGGCGAGATCACCGGCTCCCCGGTCGTCCGGGACGGAGTGGTGTACGCGTGCAGCAAGGACCGCTGCGTGTACGCCCTGGACGCGGAGAAGGGCACGGGCACGGCGCGCACCGCGTGACGCGCCCGGGGACGGCCGTCGTACCGGCGCGGGGAAGGGGTTCCGGACACCGCTCTCACCCAGGACGCTGCGCCGGGTACGCACCGGTCGCGGCGCGGTGACATGACCGTGACAGGTGATCACTAGGCTGTCCGCCATGCAGATACGGGGGCGCAGGCTCAGGTTGACAGCGGTGCTGGTCCTGGTGGTACTGGCACTGACCGGCTTCTCGACGGGCCGGGGCCGCGGCGGCAGCCACGGCGGCGGGGGCGGGTGCAGCAGCTCCAGCCAGGACCACGACAGTTCGAGGTCGTCGACGTCGGGCGGCGGTTCGTACGGCTCGGGCGGCTCCTACGGTTCCGGCGACGACGATGACTACGGAACCAGCGGCGGCGGCTCCTACAACCGCAGGCCGAACCACGGCTCCACGCCGACGTCCTCGTCCGGCTCCGGCAAAGCCCTGCGGGACGGCACCGCGAAGCTGGTGACCTGCGCGACCCCCGCGTCCCCTCACGCGACCGTCGAGGTCAGCAACCCCAACGGCCGCAAGGCCACGTTCTCCGTCTCGGTGACCTTCGAGGACGCCCGGGGCATCACCGTCGTCGACCGGTACGCGGACGTCACGGTCCCCGCCCAGGGCAAGGCGACCGTCGAGGTCGAGGTGGGCGCCACGGGCCTGGTGGACTCGGTCGACCACTGCGAGGTCGACCGCCAGGCCCTCGTCGACGACTGAACGGAACCGGGGCTGACGCGACTTCAGCCCCGCAGCTCCGTCAGGAAGTCGAGCAGCGCCTCGTTCACCTCGGCGGGCCGCTCCTGCTGCGTCCAGTGGCCGCAGCCCGGCAGCACGAGCGGCTTCCGGCGCAGGTTCGGCATCAACTCCGGCAGCTTCTCGATCAGTTCGGGCGTGCCCGGGAAGGCCGGGACCAGGTCCCGGTCGCCGTACACGTACAGCGCGGGCGGGGACACGACCGCGCCCTGCCAGGGGGCGGTCAGCTCCCAGTTGCGGTCCAGGTTGCGGTACCAGTTGAGCGCGCCGGTGAAGCCCCGCGCGTAGCTGTCGGTGAGGACGTCGAGGTCCTCCTCGGTCAGCCACCCGGGCAGCACCTCGGGGTCGGGGGCGTCCGCCAGCCAGCCGCGCTCCGGGTCGACCAGGGCCTGCTCGGGGCGTCCGGCACCCGGGGCGTCACCCGAGGCGGAGTACAGCAGCTTGCGCAGGGTGGTGCGGGTGTCGGCGGTGAACTCGGCCTCGGCGACCCCGGGCTGCTCGAAGTAGTTCCAGTAGAAGCGCCCGCCGAACCGCTCCCGCATGGCGGTGAGCGGTGGCTGCCCGCCACGGAACGGCGGCGGCACGCTCAGCCCCGCCACCCCGCGCACCACGTCCGGCCGCAGCAGCGCGGTGTGCCAGGCCACCGGCGCTCCCCAGTCGTGCCCGACGACGAACGCCCGCTCCTCGCCCAGCGCGTGGACCAGCCCGACCACGTCGCCCACCAGGTGGAGGATGCTGTACGCGTCCACGTCCTCGGGGTGATCGCTGCGCCCGTATCCGCGCTGGTCGGGCGCGACCACCCGGAAACCGGCCTCGGCCAGCGGCCCGAACTGGTGCCGCCAGGAGTGCCAGGACTCCGGGAACCCGTGCAGCAGCACCACGAGCGGGCCCTGGCCCTGCTCCGCGATGTGCAGCCGTATGCCGTTCACGTCGATCATCCGATGCTCAACCACCCGTCGAGCATACGCGTGTATGGGTAAACGACTTCTGTCCCTGCACCCTGCCGCAACCGGCACACGAGCGCGACCGGCGTCAACGCACCCGGTGCTCCCGCCGCCGCCCCGCGAACAACCGGGCCTGCCGCTCGCCGGTCAGATTCCCGAGCGCGATGAGGTGCGGCGCCTGCGCGACCCCCTGGGCCCGGCCGGCCTCACTCGCGGCCCACAGCGCCCGCACGGTCCCCTGTACGGCCTCGGTCGGGTACCCGGCGATCACGGCGGCGCACGCCCGCGCCGCCCCCAGCGCCTCGCCTTCCGCGACGAGTTCCGACACCAGCCCGACGTCGTACGCCCGCCGCGCCGAGATCCGCTCCGCCGTGCCCATCAACGCCATCCGCGCCACCTCCCCGTACGGCATGCGCTGCGCCATCAGGACGGACTCGTAGGCGCTGACCATGCCGTAGGTGGTGTGCGGGTCGAAGAAGGCGGCGGTGGTGTCGGCGACCACGAACTCCGCCTCCCCGAGCAGGTAGAAGGCACCCCCGCAGGCCATCCCGCGCACGGCGGCGACGACCGGCTTCCACAGGTCGTTCGCCTTCGGCCCGATGCCGAGCAGCGGATCGTCCTGCGCGTACGGCGAGCTCGGCTGCGGCACGAGGGCGTCCCGGTCGATGCCCGTACAGAAGGCACGTTCGCCGGCCCCGGTGAGGACGACGGCCCGCACCGAGTCGTCGAACCGAAACTCCCGCCAGACGCGGGCGAGTTCTCCGGCCATCTCCAGATCGACGGCGTTGAGCCGGGCCGGCCGGTTCAGGGTGACGACCGCGACCCCGCTGTCCTCGTCGGCACTCACCAGCACACTGCTCATGACCGCTCCGGAACCCACCTGGGGAGTCCGTCGTCGAAGACGGCCCGCACCCGGGTGCCGATCCGGAGACCGGCCGTGGCAAGGGAGTTGATCGGCTCACCGGGCCCGGCGACGAGGTTGCCCACGAGCCGGATGCGAGGCGCCTCGTCGAGCTCGACGACGACCACGTTGTACGGCGCCAGCTCGGCATAGCCGGGCAGCAGCGGCGGATGCGGGACGACGTACGACCAGACGCGGCCCCGGCCGGAGACGCGGCGCCACTCGGCCTCGAACGACTGGCAGTGCGGGCAGCAGGGCCGGGGCGGGAAACGGAGCTCACCGCAGCCGGCACAGGCCTGGACACGGAGCTCGCCCCGGGCGGCGTACTCCCAGAAGGGCGCGCCGTCGGTGTCGGTGACGGGACGCAGCATCTCAACTCCTCAGCAGAAGGGCGGAGGTGGGCACCCCTTCACCCGCCGTGACCAGGCAGGCCGACGCGCCCGGCACCTGCGCGGTACTGGTCCCGCGCAACTGCTTCACCCCTTCGTTGACGAGGTTGAAGCCGTGCACATAGGCCTCGGACAGCCCGCCCCCGCCGGTGTTCACGGGCAGCGGCCCGCCGGTCTCCAGCGCCCCGCCCTCGGTGAACGCCCCGCCCTCGCCCCGCCCGCAGAAGCCGTAGCCCTCCAGGGACAGCAGGACCAGGGGCGTGAAGGCGTCGTAGATCTGCGCGACGTCCACGTCCTGAGGCGTCAGGTCGGAGTGCTTCCACAGGTGCCGGGCGGCGGTCCAGGCCGGTCCGGTGAGGGGGTCGTCGTTCCAGTAGTTGACCATGCCGTGGTGCTGGGCGGGGAGCGACTGGGCGGCGGAATGGACGTAGACGGGTTTCCGGCGGCAGTCCCGGGCACGCTCGGCGGAGACGACGACACAGGCCAGCGCCCCGTCCGTCTCCAGGCAGTTGTCGAAGAGGCACAGGGGCTCGCTGATCCAGCGGGACGTCATGTACATCTCGCGGGTGAGGGGCCGGTCGTACATGATCGCGGCGGGGTTCTGGTTGGCGCGGTTCCGGCAGGCCAGGGCGACGTTGAACAGGTGATCGCGGGTGGCCCCGTACTCGTGCATGTAGCGACGGGTGAGCATGGCGATCTCGTCGACCGGCCTGAGCAGCCCGAACGGCCGGGTCCACTGGGCCGGGGTCGGCAGCTGGACGGCGGTGTTGGTCCACGGCCGGGGCCCGCTGCCCCGCTTGCGTGACCGCCAGGCGACGCCGACGTTCGCCTGACCGGCGGCGACGGCGGCGGCGAGATGGGCGACGGTGGCACACGAACCGCCGCCTCCGTAGCCGACTTTGCTGAAGAAGGTGAGGTCTCCGAAGCCGCAGGCCTTCGCCAGCTCCACCTCGTCCGTCTCCTCCATGGTGTAGGAGGCGAGGGCGTCGACCTCGCCGGGCGCGATCCCGGCGTCGTCGAGGGCGGCCAGGACGGCACGGCAGGCGAGGGTGCGCTCGTCCTCGGGGAGCCGCTTGGCGAAGGGCGTCTGGCCTATGCCGACGATGGCGGTGGCGTCCTTGAGGCCGCCCGATCCTGCTGCCATGTGCGCGCACCTCCGGGGCCGAACGGTCGCTGACAGGTCGTCAGGTTACCGATAATCTGACGGACAGTCAGCTCCTATGCCTTCGGGAGGCGCGCTGTGCGAGCGGATACGGAGTGGGGAAGCATCCCGGGCCTGGTGCGGACGGCGGCCGAGCGGTACGCGGACGCCGAGGCGGTCGTCGAGGGCCGCACCCGGATCACCTACGCGGAGCTGGGCGCCCGTGTGGAGCGCGCGGCGGCGGCCTGCCTGGCGCACGGCGTCCGGCCGGGCGACCGGGTCGGCATCTGGGCGCCGAACACCCTCGACTGGATCGTCAGCGCCCTGGGCGCGGTCTCGGCGGGTGCGGTGCTCGTGCCGTTGAACACCCGGTTCAAGGGCGCCGAGGCGGCGGACGTCCTGCGCCGCAGCGGGGCGCGGCTGCTGTTCGTGACGGGCACGTTCCTCGGCACGTCGTACGTGGCGTCGCTGCGCAGAGCGGCGGGGCAGGGCCTGGGGAGTGTCCGCGAAGCCGCCGGCCCGCTGCCCGGCCTGCCAGCCCTGGAGCAGGTGGTGGTCCTCTCGGACGACGCCCCGGCGGACTTCCTCACCTGGAAGGACTTCCTGGCGAGCGGAGAGGCGGTCGGGACGGCACAGGTGCGGGCGAGGGCGGACGCGGTCGACGGCTCCCGGCCCTCGGACATCGTCTTCACCTCGGGCACGACGGGCCGCCCGAAGGGCGCGGTCATCACCCATGCGCAGACGCTGCGGGCGTACGACATCTGGAGCGACCTGGCGGGCCTGACCCGGGGCGACCGCTACCTCATCGTCAACCCGTTCTTCCACACCTTCGGCTACAAGGCCGGGGTAATCGCCTGCCTGACGCGGGGCGCGACGATGATTCCCCAGCCGGTGTTCAACGTGAACACGGTCCTGGCCAACATCGCGGCGGAACGGGTCTCGGTGCTCCCCGGCCCGCCGACCCTCCTCCAGTCCCTCCTGGACCACCCGGCACGGGACGCGCACGACCTGTCGGCACTGCGCCTCATGGTGACGGGAGCGGCGGTGGTGCCGCTGAGACTCGTCGAGCGGCTGCGTGGGGAACTCGGCGTCGACACGGTCCTGACGGCCTACGGCCTCTCCGAGGCCGGCGGCATCGTCACGATGTGCCGGCGCGGCGACGACCCGGCGGTGATCGCCTCGACGTCGGGCCGCGCGATCCCCGGCACGGAGGTACGGGTCGCGAACTCCCGGGGCGAGCCCCTGGAGACCGGCACACCGGGCGAGGTCCTGGTCCGCGGCTTCAGCGTCATGACCGGCTACTACGAGGACGAGGCCGCCACCGCCGAGGTGCTCTCGGAGGACGGCTGGCTGCGCACGGGCGACGTCGGCGTCCTGGACGCCGCGGGCAACCTGCGCATCACCGACCGCCTCAAGGACATGTTCATCGTCGGCGGCTTCAACGCCTATCCCGCCGAGATAGAGCAACTCCTGGGCCTCCACCCGGACGTGGCGGACGTGGCGGTGATCGGCGTCCCCGACGCCCGGCTGGGTGAGGCCGGCAAGGCGTACGTCGTCCGGCGCCCGGGCGCACTGCTGACCGCCGACGACCTGATCGCCTGGTCCCGCAGGGAGATGGCGAACTACAAGGTCCCGAGGACGGTGGAGTTCGTGGCGGAGCTGCCCCGCAACGCGAGCGGGAAGGTCGTGAAGGGGGCGCTGCGGGACGGCCTCCTCAGCGGCTGACCGGCGGCAGCGGCGGGGTCCCGGTGACGGACATGACGAGGGAGTAGAGGGTGTTGTCGGCGGCGATGAACAGCCGGTTGCGCCGGGCGCCGCCGAACCGGATGTTGGCCACGGTGCCGGGCACGAGGACGCGCCCGAGGAGCGTGCCGTCGGGGTCGTAGCAATGCACACCGCCGTGCATGGCGGCGGCCCACAGACGTCCCTCGTCGTCGAACCGGATGTTGTCGAAGTTGCCGTTCCGGCACTCGGCGAAGACGTCGCCGCCGGTCAGGGTGCCATTCGGGCGGACGTCGAAGACGCGGATGTGATTGGCCACGCTGTCCGACACGTACAGCTTGCGCTCGTCGGGGGAGAACACCAGCCCGTTGGGGCCCTGGAACCCCTCGGCGGCCACTCGCACCTCGCCGCTGCCGGGGTCCACCCGGTACACGTTCCGGGCCCCGATCTCGCTCTCCCCGCGGTGCCCCTCGTAGTCGGTCGCGATCCCGAACTCGGGATCGGAGAACCACACCGACCCGTCGGACCTCACGACGGCGTCGTTCGGGCTGTTGAGCCGCTTCCCCCGGAACCGCTCGGCGATCACCGTGACCGAGCCGTCGTGCTCGGTCCGGGTCACCCGCCGGTTGCCCTGCTCGCAGGTGATGAGCCGGCCCTGGCCGTCCAGGGTGTTGCCGTTGGGGTACCCGGCGGGCGAGCGGAACACCCCGACGGACCCGGTGGTCTCGTCCCACCGCAGCAGCCGGTCGTTCGGGATGTCGCTCCACAGCAGATACCGCCCGGCCGGCACGTACACCGGCCCCTCGGCCCACCGGCACCCCTCGAACAACGTCTCCAGCCGCGAGTCCCCCGCCTGACACCGGCCGGTGCGGAAGCGCTCGTCGAGCGTCTCGTACAACTGGGGCTGCTCGCCGGGCATGGGGCGCCACCTTCACCGTCGGGCCGGGTGCTGATCTGCGTGACCCACTATGACGCGGCACGCCGACACATGTCCCGGCAACACTCGTCCATCCGGACACCGCAGAAGAGCGGCGCGGTCCTCGGAAGCGGAGAGAGTGTGCGGACCTTGTGGACTCCCGTGCGTCGCCCTGTGATCGGTGTCCCCCACGGCTGACGTATCCGCCGTGCACAAGGCAAACTGGCGTGGTTGCTCAGGATGTCTAGGGGGACTGCATGGACGGTGTACCGGACGGTGTACCGCGCGTACCGGAGCAGCGGCGTTCCGACTCCTCGGCACAGCCGCCGGAGTCGGCGGAGTCGGGGGGACCGACGGCGCGGGCGGCGCTGCGCTTCGGCGTGCTCGGACCGGTGCGCGCCTGGCGTGGCGACGAGCCCCTCACCACCGGTTCCCCCCAGCAGCGCGCCCTGCTCGCCGCCCTGCTGCTGCGCGAGGGCCGGACGGCCACGGCCGCGGAGCTGATCGACGCCCTGTGGGGCGAGGAACCGCCCTCGCAGGCCCTGGCGGCGCTGCGGACGTACGCCTCCCGCCTGCGCAAGGTGCTGGACCCCGGTGTCCTGGTCAGCGAATCCGGCGGATACGCGATACGGGGCCTCGGTGACGGCGCCCTGGACCTCGCCGTCGCCCAGGACCTGGCGACCGAGGCGGAGAAGGCCCGGTCGGCCGGCGACCTCTGCCACGCCCGTGAGGTGCTGCGGCGCGCCCTCGCCCTGTGGGACGGGGAGACGCTGGCCGGCGTACCGGGCCCGTACGCGGAGGCGCAGCGCGTCCGCCTGGAGGAGTGGCGGCTCCAGCTGGTCGAGTCCCGGCTGGACATGGACCTTGAGCAGGGCTGCCACGCGGAGGCGGTCTCGGAGCTCACCGCCCTCACAGCGGCCCATCCGCTCCGCGAGCGGCTCCGCGAACTGCTGATGCTGGCGCTGTACCGCAGCGGCCGCCAGGCCGAGGCCCTCGCCGTGTACGCCGACACCCGGCGCCTGCTCGCCGACGAACTGGGCGTGGACCCGCGCCCCGGCCTCAGCGAACTGCAACAGCGGATCCTCCAGGCCGACCCGGGGCTGGCGGAGCCCTCCTCCCCGGCCCCCGAGCCCGCCTCGGTCCCGGTACGCCCGGCGCAGCTGCCGGCGACGGTGCCGGACTTCACCGGCCGCTCCGGCTTCGTCCGTGAGGTCGGTGACATCCTGGCCTCGGCCGAGAACCGGGTCATGGCGGTCTCGGCCCTGGCCGGCATCGGTGGCGTGGGCAAGACGACACTCGCGGTGCACGTGGCCCACCAGGCACGCGGTGCGTTCCCGGACGGACAGCTGTACGTCGACCTCCAGGGTGCGGGCGCCCGGGCGGCGGAGCCGGAGACGGTCCTGGGCTCGTTCCTGCGCGCACTCGGCACGGCCGACACGGCGATCCCGGACTCCCTGGAGGAACGCGCGGCGCTGTACCGCTCGGTCCTGGCCGGCCGCCGCGTCCTGGTCCTGCTGGACAACGCCCGCGACGCCGCCCAGGTACGCCCCCTGCTGCCCGGCACGGACGGCTGCGCCGCGCTGGTCACCTCCCGGGTGCGGATGGTGGACCTGGCGGGCGCCCACCTGATCGACCTGGACGTGATGGCGCCGGACGAGGCCCTGGCGCTGTTCACGAAGATCGTGGGCGAGGAACGGGTGGCGTCCGAGCGGAAGGCCGCCCTGGACGTGGTCGCGGCCTGCGGCTTCCTGCCGTTGGCGATCCGCATCGCGGCCTCCCGCCTGGCGGCCCGCCGTACCTGGACGGTGTCGGTCCTCGCGGCGAAGCTCGCCGACGAGCGCCGCCGCCTGGACGAACTCCAGGCCGGCGACCTGGCGGTGAAGGCCACCTTCGAGCTCGGCTACGGACAGCTGGAGCCCGCCCAGGCCCGCGCCTTCCGCCTGCTGGGCCTGGCCGACGGCCCGGACATCTCCCTCCCGGCCGCGGCGGCGATCCTCGACCTGCCCGTGGAGGACACCGAGGACCTCCTGGAATCCCTGGTGGACACCTCACTGCTCGAGTCGGCCGCTCCCGGCCGCTACCGCTTCCACGATCTGGTACGGCTCTACGCGCGTGCCTGTGCGGAAAGGGACGAGCAGCCGCCGAGCGAGCGGGAGGCGGCGCTGTCGCGGCTGCTGGACTTCTATCTGGCGTCCGCGGCGGGGGTGTACGCGATCGAGCGGCCGGGAGACCGGCTGGTGGACCATCTGGCCGCGACCACGCACGAGGGGCTGTCCTTCGGCACGAGGGAATCCGCCCTGGACTGGCTCTTCGGCGAGGCCGAGTGTCTGCTGGCCTGCGTCAGGCAGTCGTTGCCCGCCCCCACGCTCCGGCGGGCCGCCAGTCTCCTCCTGGTGGCGAAGGACCTCTCGGAGTCCGGCGCCAGCTCGCTCTCCTACGAGCGGGCCGCCACCGCGCTGTGCGGTGCGGCCGAGGAACTGGGCGACGCACACGCCGAGGCTCAGGCGCGAACCACCCTGGCGCAGGTGCACGTGCGCGCGGGGCGCTTCGACGAAGCGGCTGTCGAGGCGAGGAGGGCGATGTCGCTGGCGTCCTCCGGGGATCCGTGGTCGAAGTGCAACGCGCCCCTCGAACTCGGCGTCATCGCCTTCTACAGGAACCGGCTCGAGGAAGCCGAGACCTACCTGAGCATCGCGCTGGACAACTTCCGCGAGGACGCGAACGTTCCGGGGGAGGCCAGCGCGCTGTGCAACCTCTCCCGTGTGCATCTGGCCCTGGGCAAGACGAGCACCGCCATCTCCCTGGCGGAACAGGGCATCGAGATATACGACAATCTCGGTGCGGCGCTGCGTCTGGCCAACGGCAGGTACGCCCTCGGACTCGCGCTGACCGTCGCCGGCCGTTACGACGACGCGCTGGCGCAACTCACGGCAGCGCTGGCCGTCTTCCAGGAGAACCGTCAGCCGCTCTGGGAAGGCGTGACGCACTTCCGCATCGCGGAGGTTCACCTGGCGGCCGGCTGCCCGCCGCTCGCCGCCGCCCACGCCGAGCAAGCCATCGCCCTGCGCGGCATCGGCGGGGAGTGGCGTCGCGGAACGGTCCTCACGGTGCTGGGCAGGGCCCTGTCCGAGCTGGGCCAGCCCGACCGCGCCCGTGCCTGCTGGAACGAAGCCCTGACGATTTACGAGAAGCTGGGCTCCGCCGAGGCCTCCGAGGTCCGCGCACTTCTCAGTCCGGTGGCGTCCTGAGCGCGGATTATGAGCGGGCGTTCATCGTTCGTTTATCGCCGCACGGCACTCTCTTGCCACCAACCCGTCGCGTCGGGGGGCAGACGGTTTGGTCCACGGCCGTACACATACGGTGTACCGGCCTGCGGACGCTCGTTCGGCAACCCACGGGGGAGTTGCCGGACGGGCGTCCCTCGAACCGGTCATGTCACAGAGAGAGGTGCAGATCATGAGCGACACGGTCAAGCCCGAGGACACGCACATCTCCGGCGGGAAGGACGGGGACATCAAGCCCCTGGACACCCACATCTCCAGCGAGGAGGCGGACCCGGGCGACGTCAAGCCTCTCGACACGCACATCTCCAGCGGCACCGCGAAGCCGCTGGACACGCATATCTCGGACGAGAAGGCCTGACCGACCAGGTCCAACGGGGGACTGCGGGGAGATCGGCCGCGGCGGCGCGGAGGGGGAGCCGTCGCGGCCGATGCGTGTCCTGACGTGCGGTTCCAGTCGTTCTATGGCTCAATGTGTTCGATTCTGTCGAACGTTCACATCTTCAGGCGCTACCGTCACTGCAGATCCAAGCTTCATCCACATTCGGGAGCTGAAATGACCCGCACCAACAAGGCTCTTGTGACCGTCGCGATCGCGGCAGCGGCCATGATCGGAGCATCAGGTCCGGCATTCGCTGACATGCACGCGACGACCACGCCGGTCACCACGAACGACATGCACGCGACGACCACGCCGGTCACCACGAACGACCTGCACGCGACGACCACGCCGGTCACCACGAACGACCTGCACGCGACCTGATCAAGGTTGTCCAACTTAAAGGTGGGGCCGAGTCTCAACTCGGCCCCACCTTTTGTTTCCGCCGCTTCAGGCCGCGCAGCACCCGACCGGATGGCCTGCGATGTCCGCATCGTCGTCTCGCCTCGGCATGCTGACGCACCGTCAGATCGGCGCTACCTTGAGCTCCATGGACACCCACGAGAGCACGTTTCCGCTGATCATCTCCGTGGACGACCACACGGTGGAGCCCGCGACCGTCTGGCAGGACCGGCTCCCGGAGAAGTACCGAGGCGTCGGCCCCCGGATCGTCCGTGCGCCCGTGAAGGAGATGACGTTCCTCGGCGGGCGCTTCCGGCCCGTCATGGGCGAGCCCGGTGACGACGGCCCCGTCGGTGACTGGTGGGTCTACGAGGAACTGCGGCGGCCCCTGACCCGGCTCGACACCGCCGTGGGGTACAGCAGGGACGAGATCAAGCTCGAGGTCATCACCTACGAGCAGATGCGGCCCGGCTCCTACGACGTCCCGGCCCGGCTCGCCGACATGGACGTCAACCACGTCCAGTCCGCCCTCTGCTTCCCGACGTTCCCGCGTTTTTGCGGCCAGACCTTCACCGAGGCGAAGGACCACGAGCTGGGACTGCTCTGCGTCCGTGCCTACAACGACTGGATGGTGGAGGAGTGGTGCGGCCCCGAGGCACACGGGCGGCTCATCCCGCTCACCCTGATCCCTCTCTGGGACCCCGAGTTGGCCGCCGAGGAGGTCCGGCGGAACGCCGCCCGCGGTGTCCGTGCCGTCGCCTTCTCCGAGATACCGCCGTACCTCGGGCTCCCCTCCATCCACACCGACGACTGGGACCCCTTCCTCGCCGCGTGCGACGAGACCGGCACGGTCGTCGCCATGCACATCGGCAGCAGCAGCCGGATGCCCTCCACCTCCGCCGATGCCCCGCCCGCCGTCGGCTCCACCATCACCTTCGCCAACTGCTGCTTCTCGATGGTCGACTGGCTGATGAGCGGCAAGTTCGAGCAGTTCCCGAACCTCAAGGTCATGTACGCCGAGGGGCAGATCGGCTGGATCCCCTACATCCTGGAGCGGGCCGATGTCGTGTGGGAGGAGAACCGCGGCTGGGGCGGCGTCGCCGACAAGGTGCACCGGCCGCCGTCCGAGCTGTTCGCCGAGCACGTCTACGGCTGCTTCTTCGACGACGCCTTCGGACTGCGCAACCTGGACGCCATCGGGGTCGGGAACGTCCTCTACGAGACCGACTACCCCCACTCCGACTCCACCTGGCCCAAGTCCCGCGAGGTCGGCGAGGCGCAGATGGGTCACCTGGATCCTGAGGTGGTGGAACGGATCGTGCGGCGGAACGCGATCGAACTGCTGGGCCTGACCGACGACGGGCTCTGGGACGGGGCGCGGTGAGCCTGGCCTACGGGATCCAGCTCCCGGTCCAGTCCCAGAGCACCCTCTACGCCGAGCCCTGGGAAGCCGCCGCCGGACCCGAGGACCTCCTCGCCGTCGCCCGCGCCGCCGACCGCGCCGGGTTCGCCTACCTGGCGTGCTGCGACCACGTCGCCATCCCGCGCCGCCTCGCGTCCGCGATGAGCACGGTCTGGTACGACCCGGTCGCCACCCTCGCCTTCCTCGCGGCGGCAACCGAACGGACCCGGCTGCTGAGTCACGTCGCCGTGGTGGGACTACGGCATCCGCTGCTCGGCGCCAAGCAGTACGCCACCCTCGATCACCTGTCGGGCGGCCGGCTGATCCTCGGGGTCGGGGCCGGGCATGTGCGGGAGGAGTTCGAGGTGCTGGGGGCCGACTTCGAGCGGCGCGGGGCGGTGCTGGACGAGTCGATCGACGCCCTGCGCGCCGCCCTCGGGGCGGACGAGTTCCCCGAACACCACGGCAAGCTGTACGACTTCGAAGGGCTCGGGCAGCGGCCCCGCCCGGCGCAGGACCGTCTCCCCCTCTGGGTCGGCGGGTCCTCGCCGGCCGCCCTGCGACGGGCCGCGCTCAAGGGCGACGGCTGGCTGCCGCAGGGAGACCCGAGGGACCTGCTGCCGGACCGCATCGCGCGGATTCGGCGGCTCAGGGAAGACGCCGGGATCGAGGGCCCGTTCACCGTGGGCGCCATCGCCGAGCCCCTGTACGTCGGGACGGCGGGCTGGGACGTCGGGCGGCGGACGCTCAGCGGGCCCGCCGACGCCATCGCCGAGTCGTTGCGGGCCTTTTCCGCGATGGGGGTGGACCAGGTCCAGGTGCGGTTCCGCAGCCGCAGTCGGGACGAACTCGTCGGGCAGATACAGCGGTTCGGGGAGGCGGTCGCGCCACTGCTGCCATAAGCACGTCCAACCTGACGGTCTATCAGATACGCGGCTACGATGCGGAGTCCGCCAGGTCCACCGCGCGAAGGGGGCTGCCATGGGCAAGCTCGACGGACGGGTCGTCATCATCACCGGCGCCGCGCGCGGCCAGGGTGAGCAGGAGGCCAGGCTGTTCTCGGCCGAGGGCGCCCGGGTGGTCGTCGCGGACGTCCTCGACGAACAGGGCGAGGCCCTGGCGAAGGAGATCGGTGCCCGGTACGTCCATCTCGACGTCGGCCGGGAGGGCGACTGGCAGACGGCCGTCGCCGCCGCCAAGGACGCGTACGGCCGGGTCGACGGGCTCGTCAACAACGCCGGCATCCTCCGCTTCAACTCCCTCCTCGACACCCCCCTCGACGAGTTCATGCGGGTCGTCCAGGTCAACCAGGCGGGCTGCTTCCTCGGCATCAGGGCCGTCGCCCCCGAGCTGGCCGACGGGGGCACGATCGTCAACACCGCCTCCTACACCGGCCTGACCGCAATGGCGGGGGTGGGCGCGTACGCGGCGAGCAAGCACGCCGTGGTCGGTCTGACCCGTGTGGCCGCGCTGGAGCTGGCCGGACGGGGGATACGCGTCAACGCCGTCTGCCCGGGTGCCATCGACACCGCGATGTCCAACCCGGCCCGGCTGGACCCGGACGCCGACCCGGAGGAGGCGGCCAAGGGGCTCGACCGGCTGTACCGCAAGCTCGTGCCGCTGGGGCGGGTCGGGCGGCCGGAGGAGGTGGCACGGCTCGCCCTGTTCCTGTCGTGTGACGACTCCTCCTACATCACCGGGCAGCCGTTCGTGATCGACGGCGGATGGCTGGCGGGAGTGAGCGTCATCTGACGCCGATGACCTGACGGACAGTCAGCTATTGACGCTCCCCGGAAGCGGTGGAACAGTCGGACCAACGATCTGACGTATCGTCAGAAATGACCGTGGGGCGGTGAATCTCCTTGGAATTCGGGGTCTTCGTACAGGGATACGTGGGCAAACGGGCTGAAACCGACCCGCTCGCCGAGCACAAGGCGCTGATGGAGGAGACCGAGTACGTCATCCAGGCGGACAGGTCTGGCTTCAAGTACGCCTGGGCTTCCGAGCACCACTTCCTGGATGAGTACTCGCACCTCTCCGCCAACGACGTCTTCCTCGGGTATCTGGCCCACGCCACGGAGCGGATCCACCTGGGCTCGGGCATCTTCAACCCGCTCGCCCCGGTCAACCACCCCGTGAAGGTCGCCGAGAAGGTCGCCATGCTCGACCATCTCAGCGAGGGGCGGTTCGAGTTCGG
The DNA here is from genome assembly GCF_001270025.1 of Streptomyces azureus. Lineage (NCBI taxonomy): Bacteria > Bacillati > Actinomycetota > Actinomycetes > Kitasatosporales > Streptomycetaceae > Streptomyces > Streptomyces azureus. The sequence continues at coordinate 15,745 of NZ_DF968356.1, forward strand.
CAGCGGGCGGGGTGCCGGCTCGCACGAGATCCTGGGCTTCATGCCGGGTGTGACCGACATGAACCACACCAAGGAGATCTGGGAAGAGACCATCGCCGAGTTCCCCAAGATGTGGCTCCAGGACGAGTACGCCGGCTTCCAGGGCAAACACTGGTCGCTGCCGCCGAGGAAGGTCCTGCCGAAGCCGTACGGCAGCTCGCACCCGGCGATGTGGTACGCGGCCGGATCGCCGCCGTCGTACGCCATGGCCGCGAGGAAAGGGCTCGGTGTGCTCGGCTTCAGCGTGCAGAAGGTCTCCGACATGGAGTGGGCGCTGGAGCAGTACAAGACGGCGATCGTGGATGCCGAGCCGGTCGGCGACTTCGTCAACGACAACGTGATGGTGACGACCACGGCGATCTGTGCGCCGACGCACGAGGAGGCGGTGCGGATCGCGGCGAACGGCGGGTTGCACTATCTGCCGTCGCTGGTGTTCCGGTACCACGACACGTTTCCCCGGCCCGAGGGGTTTCCGGTGTGGCCGGAGACGCTGCCGGAGTACACCGAGGAGCTCGTGGAGGTCCTCATCGAGGAGGAGCTGCTGATCTGCGGGGATCCGGACGAAGTGCTCACGCAGTGCAAGCGGTGGGAGCAGGCGGGGGCGGACCAGTTGAGTTTCGGGCTGCCGGTGGGGGTGCCGAAGGACGAGACCCTGCAGACGATTCGGCTGGTCGGGGAGCACGTGATTCCGAAGATCGATACGGATCCTGTGCATCGGACTTCGCGGTTCCGTCAAGGGGCCTGAGCGTTCGTCGGCGGGTGCGGGTGGTTCGTGGCTGGTCGCGCCCACGCGGCGGAGCCGCAAATCGATACAGCCCCGCGCCCCTGAAGGCATCCAGCTGAAGGAGTTGAGTGGTCATGCTCGATCACCTCATCAAGGGTGCGACCGTCGTGGACGGAACAGGTGCGCCCGCCTACACCGCCGACATCGGCATCCGAGACGGGCGGATCGCCGTCGTGGGGACGGTCGACGAAGCGGCCCGCACCACCGAGGACGCCACCGGCCTCGTCCTCACCCCCGGCTTCGTCGACCCCCACACCCACTACGACGCCCAGCTCTTCTGGGACCCGTACGCCACGCCCTCCCTCAACCACGGGGTCACCACCGTCGCCGGCGGGAACTGCGGTTTCACACTCGCGCCGCTGCACCCGGACCGCCCCGAGGACGCCGACTACACGCGGCGGATGATGTCGAGGGTCGAGGGCATGGCGCTGGTGGCGCTGGAGGAGGGGGCGCCCTGGAACTGGCATTCCTTCGGGGAGTACCTGGACGCCCTGGAGGGGCGGATCGCCGTCAACGCCGGGTTCATGGTGGGGCACTGTGCGCTGCGGCGGTACGTGATGGGGCCCAAGGCCATCGGCGGGCAGCCGACCGGGGAGCAACTGGCGGCGATGGCCGGGCTGTTGCGGGAGGCCATGGACGCCGGGGCCTGGGGGCTGTCCACCACCCAGTCGACCAGCCACTCCGACGGCGACGGGAAACCGGTCGCCTCCCGGCACGCCGGGCCGGCCGAGCTGCTGGCGCTGTCGCGGGCCGTCGGGGAGCACGAGGGCACGCAGCTCGAGGCGATCGTCGCGGGCTGTCTCGACCAGTTCAGCGACGCGGAGATCGACCTGTTCGTCGAGATGAGCGCGGCGGCGGGGCGGCCGCTGAACTGGAACGTCCTGACCATCGACGCGGCCGTGCCCGAGCGGGTGCCCCGGCAGCTGCTGGCGAGCGAGCGGGCGCGCAAGGCGGGCGGCCGGGTCGTGGCGCTGACCATGCCGATCCTCACGCCGATGAACATGTCGCTGGGGACCTTCTGCGCGCTGAACCTCATCCCCGGGTGGGGGCCGATTCTCGGACTGCCCGTGCCCGAGCGGATCGAGAAGCTGCGCGACCCGGACGTACGGGACGGGATGCTGCGGCGCGCCCTGTCCAAGGAGGCGGGCGTCTTCCGGCGGCTGGCGAACTTCGGGCGGTACGTCATCGGCGACACCTACAGCGAGGCGAACGCCGGTCTGACCGGGCGGGTGGTCAAGGACGTCGCCGAGGAGCGCGGCCAGGAGCCCTTCGCGTGCCTGGTGGAGATCTGCGCCAATGACGAGCTGCGCACGGTGCTGTGGCCGATGCCGCCCGACAACGACCCGGCGTCCTGGGCGCTGCGGGCGCAGACGTGGCAGCACGAGGACGTGCTGCTCGGCGGGTCCGACGCGGGTGCGCATCTGGACCGGATGTGCGGGGCGCCGTACACGACCCGGTTCCTCGGCGACTGCCTGCGCGGCCGGAAGCTGGTCGGTCTGGAGCAGGCCGTGAAGATGCTGACCGGCGACCCCGCCCGGCTCTTCGGCCTGCGGGAGCGGGGGCGGGTGCGGGAGGGCTGGCATGCGGACCTCGTCCTGTTCGACCCGGAGCGGATCGACGCGGGCCCGGCCACCCTGGTGCACGACCTGCCGGGTGACAGCCCGCGGCTGGACTCCCGGGCGCTGGGCGTGCGGGCCGTGTGGGTCAACGGGGTCGAGGCGATCCGGGACGACGTGGTGACGGGAGCCGTGCCGGGGCGGGTGCTGCGCTCGGGCCGGGACACGGAGACGGTGAGCACCAGGTGACGGCACGGCAGCCGCTCTTCGTCGGCGGCTCGTGGGTGGAGCCGGACGGCGGGCACTACGAGGTGATCGACCCGGCGACCGAGCAGACCGTCGGGTGGGCGCCGGAGGCCTCGCGGGATCAGGTGCACGCGGCCTGCGCCGCGGCCCGCGAGGCCTTCGGGCCGTGGTCGGCCACGCCTCCGGAGGAGCGGGCCGCGGTCCTCGCCCGCGCCGCGGACATCATCCGGGACCGTCTCGTGCCGTACGCCGAGCTGGCCCGGGCGGAGACCGGCGCGACCACGCGTACCGCACGCGGCATGCAGGTCGGGGTGGCCGCCGCCCGCTTCCGGCGCTACGCGCGCGTGGAGCCCGGCGAGTGGGCGATCCCGCCGCAGATCAACGAGGCCGGTCCGATGGGCAGGGCGGGCGTCATGGGCGCACTCGCCGTCCGCCAGCCCGTCGGGGTCGTCACGTGCATCACCTCGTACAACAACCCCTGGGCCAACCCGGCCGGCAAGATCGCCCCCGCCCTGGCGATGGGCAACACGGTCGTGGTGAAGCCGGCGCCCCAGGATCCCCTGTCGGTCTACCGGATGGCTCAGGCGCTGGAGGCCGCCGGTTTGCCGCCGGGTGTGGTGAACGTGGTCAGCGGCGCACGGACCGAGGTCGGTGAGGCGGCCGTGGCGTCGCCGGACGTCGACATGGTCAGCTTCACCGGCTCCACGGCGGTCGGGCAGCGCATCGCCGAGGCGTGCGGCCGCGACATGAAGCGGCAGTTGATGGAGCTGGGCGGGAAGGGCGCGGCGATCGTCCTCGACGACGCCGACATCGGCTCGGCGGTCGCCGGGATCGGCACCACCTTCTCCTTCTACAGCGGCCAGATCTGCACGGCACCGACCCGGGTGCTGGCGCAGCGCGGGATCCACGACCGCCTGGTCGGGCAACTGGCCGAGTACGCACGGCGGTTGAAGGTGGGAGATCCCCGGGAGCCGGACACGGTGGTCGGTCCGGTGATCTCGACGGCACACCGGGACCGGGTCGAGTCGTACGTCGAACTGGGCCGAAAGGAAGGCGCGGTGGCCGTCACGGGCGGCGCACGCCCCGGCCTGCCGACCGGCTTCTACGTCACCCCCACCCTCCTCGCCGACTGCACCAACGACATGCGCGTGGCCCGCGAGGAGATCTTCGGCCCGGTGGTGGTCGTCATCCCCTTCGACGACGAGGAGGAGGGCGTGGCCCTGGCCAACGACACCGACTACGGCCTCATCGACTACGTCTGGTCGTCCGACGTGGCCAGGGCCTTCCGGGTGGCGCGGCGCCTGCGGGCGGGCGGTGTCGGGATCAACACCGTGGGCCGCAACATGGAGGCCCCCTTCGGCGGCTTCAAGAAGAGCGGTGTCGGCCGGGACGTCGGCTCGTACGCCCTGCACGCGTACAGCGAGGTGCAGGCGATCGTCTGGCCGGGGTGAGGAGATCGCCGGGGAAGAACCTTCACGCGCCTCTCCCACCGGGGACTACGCTCAACGCCGGGAAGCCGTGAGCCGCCACGGGCGGTGAGCCGCCAGAGCCATGAGCCGCCTCGAAGGGAGCAGCAGATGCTGGGAGTCTCCAACCTCTCCACCTACGCCCTGGGGACACTCCTCATCATTCTGCTTCCAGGGCCCAGTTCGCTCTACACGCTGTCCGTGGCGGCACGGCGCGGTGTGCGTACCGGGTACAGGGCCGCGGCGGGCGTGTTCATCGGCGAGACCCTGCTGATGCTGCTCACCGCCGCGGGGCTCTCCTCGCTGCTGCGCGCCAACGAACTCGTCTTCTCCGTCATCAAGTACGCGGGTGCCGGTTATCTGGCCTGGATCGCTTTCGGGATGATCCGCGGAGCATGGGAGATGTGGCGCACCCGCGAGGTGGCAGCACCGGCCGAAGGGCCGGAGGGCGCCCAGGACGGCGAGCGGCCGTTCCGCCGGTCGCTGCTGATCACCCTGCTCAACCCGAAGGCGATCCTCTTCTTCATCTCCTTCTTCGTGCAGTTCGTCGACCCGTCCTATCCGCACCCGGCGCTGTCCTTCGGGTTGCTCGCGCTGATCTACCAGGTGATCAGCGTCGGCTACGTGACCCTGCTGATCCTCGGCGGCACCTACCTCTCGGCCCAGTTCCGCCGCCGCCGGCGCCTGTCGGCGGGGCTGACCAGCGGAGCCGGGGCCCTCTTCCTCGGGTTCGCGGCAAAGCTCGCCACCACGGGCGGCTGACCTACCGGGGATCACACGGGCAGCGAGCGTCACGAGCCCTTTGTCTTCCGGAGATCCACCCGCACGGTCAGGAGATCCGTCCCGAACGCCCGCACCCCCAGGCCGTTGAACCTGGGCAGCCGGCGCAGCCGCGCCACCGGGTCGTCGTCCGGCAGCAGGTGCGCGGACCCCGTGTGCCACCGCCCCCGGATCCGCACCCGCACCCGAGGATCGGCCTTGATGTTGCGCACGTACTGCGACCGTTCGCCGAACTCCGACACCAGCCAGAAGGAGTCGCCGACGCGGCGGCCGCCCACCGGTGTGCGGCGGGGCAGGCCCGAGACGCGGCCCCTCGTCTCCAGGACCGTCTGGAGGGGGAGGCGGCGCATGAGCGGGTTGATGCGGCGCTGGAAGGACGTGGCGGCGCGGAACCTCAGGTCGGTGAGGCGGGACATCGTCGGGGGTCTCCTTCGCACCAAGCTCTCACGGTTTCTTCAATGGTTCCTGCTTCAATGATCCCTGACGCGGCGGGACGAGAGCGGGTGGCTGCGGATGCGGATCGTGACCTGGAACCTCTGGTGGCGCTTCGGGCCCTGGCAGGCACGGCAGAAGGCGATTCTGACGGCCCTGAGGGAGCTGCGCCCAGACATCGTCGGCCTCCAGGAGGTGTGGGCCGCCGACGGCGAGAACCTCGCCGAGTGGCTGGCCGGTGAGCTGGGCCTGCACTGCGCCTGGGCCCCCTCGCCCGCCCCGGAGCGCTGGCGGCGGCGGATCGGGGACCCCACCGTGGACATCGGCAACGCCGTGCTCAGCAGATGGCCGGTCGTGGACCGGGCCATGCTGCCGCTGCCCGCCCCGGCCGACGTGAACGACGGCCGGCTGGCCCTCTACGCCCGCCTGGCCGGCCCCACCCACGAAATCCCCTTCTTCACCACCCACTTCACCTCCGCCCCGGACGCCTCCGCGGTCCGCTGCGGCCAGGTCGCCGCGCTCGCCGGGTTCGTCGCCCGGCACCGCGGCGACACCCCGTTCCCGCCCGTGGTCACCGGCGACCTCAACGCCTGGCCCGACTCCGACGAGATCCGTCTCCTCGGCGGCTACAAGACCGCCCCGGCCGTGCCCGGCCAGGTCCTGCTCGACGCCTGGGAGTACGCCGACCCGGCCGCGCCCTGCGCCACCTGGGACGCGGCCAACCCGTACGTGGCGCAGACCCACGAGCCGAGCGTGCGCATCGACTACATCCACGTGGGCCCGCCCGGCCCCGGCGGACTGGGCCGCGTACGGGACGTCCGGCGGGCGTGCGACGGCCCGGTGGACGGGGTGTGGCCGTCGGATCACGCGGCGGTGGTGGCCGACCTGGCGTAGGAGAGCAGGGCGCGGAATGCGGTGTGGCTGGTGGTGAGGATGACTTGGGGCGGGTCGGAGCGGTCGGTTATGTGGACGGAGTCGGGGCTGACGGATATGTGGACGCAGGCCTCCCCTTCTTGGCAGTACGACGACTTCTGCCAGCGGTGCGTGGGCATACCGGCTCCTTTACAGATTCTGGGCGATGGCGTGGATCAGGTCCCGGGACTTCTCGGGGCTGAGCGCGGCGGCCTCGACGACGTCCAAGAGCCGTCGGTACCTCTCCAAATGTGCCTCGGCGTCGAGCAGTACGGGACCGTGAAACTGGTCCAGTTGCACGGTGTCCAGCTCCGGTACGGGACCGCAGAGGTAGTTGATGGACTGGCCTGATCCCGGGAACGCCCCGACGCCGAAGGGAAGTACCCGAAGGGTGATGTGGTCCCGCTCGCTCATGTCGATCAGATGCTTGAGCTGCTCACGGGCCGCCCTTCGGCCACCGACCCGCATGTGCAGGGCGGCTTCGTGGATGACGGTGCTGTACGGATTCGGGTTCTCCCGGAACACCACGTCCTGGCGTTTGATGCGGTGTGAGACGCGGTGCTCCACCTCCGGCGGGGTGGGAGTCGGGATCGCCTGACTGAAGATCTCCCGGGCGTGCTCAGTGGTCTGGAGCATGCCGGGGATGTGCGAGGTGAAGGCGGTACGGATGGCCGTTGCGTGATGCTCCAGCTCGGCGAGGGTGAGTAGCCCCGACGGAAGCACCTCGCGGTACGCGTCCCACCACCAGCCGCGTGTCTTTTCTCCGGCCATGTCCACCAGGGCGTCGATGTAGTGCTGGTTCGTGCACGAGTAGACGTTGGCCATTGCCCGGACCCGGTCCGGGCTCACTCCGAACCTGGCCGACTCGACGTTGCTGAGTTGACCCGAGCTGGTGCCGAGCATCTGTGCGGCCTCGGTCGAGGTCAGGCCGGCCCGCTCGCGGAGCAAAGCAGCTTTGCAGAGCCTCTATCTTCATTCCCGGGCACCCCGCCCGGAAGCGCACCGTGGGACGCCATGGCACAGACACCGGGCACCGTAGGCAAGACCCCAACTTCCCTGAGTGATCGGAGACTTCCGATGGCCACCGTATCCCCGTCCTGGAACTACACCCTGCACCTGCCGCACGATCCACGCGCAGCCGGCATCGCACGCGGCACCCTCAGACTCATTCTCGCCGCTCACGAGATGCCTGAACTCGTCCCGACGGCGGAACTCCTGGCCGCCGAACTGCTGGCGAACCCGCACTGCCACACCGAGGGGCCGTACGCCCTCCGCGTCCGCTCGGCGGAGCCCGGCCGGCTCCGTGTGGCCGTATGGGACACAGACCCTCGTGTCCCGCCCGGCTTCTCGAACGGCGGATCCCCGGCGCCCCCACCGGACGCCGAGCACGGCCGCGGCCTCCCTCTCGTGCGCGCCTGCGCGGACGCGTGGGGCGCCTCGGTGTTCCGCGAGCTGGGCGCGTCGAAGGGCGGCAAACTGCTGTGGGCCGAGTGCGGGGGCGGAGCGGCAGCGTGGTGAGCGGGGCTGTGCGGGCCGTAGGCCATGGAGCGCGATGCCCGTCCAGGGCGGGCGGCGCCATACTGGGAGGTGGAGCGATGCCCTTTCATCAGGAGCAGATCATGAGTGCACAGCCCGAGCACGGCTGGACAGCGATGCCGCTGCCGGAGATCCGGACCGTGGACGATTTGCGCAGTGCGCTCAGCCGCTACGGCTTCCCGGGCGACCGGGAGCGGTTCGAGGAGGAGCTTGCGGCCGCCATAGGAGCCTCCCCGACCAACGACCTCACGGGCGCCGCAGCCGTGGTCCGGGCCTACCGGCACCGGGTGCTGATCAGGAATTCGCCCGACATCATGGCGGCTCTTGAAGAGGCGCGAGCCGGGGGCGGCGGCGCGTGAACGAAGTCCCGTTGGAGGAGGCCGAGCCTGTGCGTAAGGCGTTCGGTGACCTGACGGAGGGGGAGCGGGAAGTCGTCCGGGAGGCGCTCGTCGCCATCGCCCGCGACCCGGCGGCCGCGAGATCCCCGGCTGGCGGCCTCCGTCCGTGGAATACACGTACACCACGCCCCTGGCCGGTGACTCGGCTGAGGCGATCACCGTCGTGTACACGCACACTCCGGGCATGGGAGTGACGGTCGTCCACTACTTCCGTGATCCACAGGTCGTGGACTGACTCCGCCGCGTACCCCCTGAAGGGCCCCACACCCGCTCTCACTGACGTCCGAGAAAGATCGGGTTCGTGAACGCCGCCAGCACCCCCGGCACCGGCCCCGCCGCCGCCTCGTGCCGCACCTCCGCCCGTACGTACGCCGCGTAGGACGGGGTCGTCCGCCACTCGACGACACCCGAGCCGGACACCGGCAGCGGGGCGCTGGTGTGCAGCACGCCCTGGTCGGTGACGAAGCGGACCGTGCAGCGCGGGGCGCCCGTGACCTCCAGGCGGACGGTGACCGGGGTGTCGCGGTCCACCCGCAACCGCTCGCCGATGCCCGCGTGTTCGCCGCGTGCGCCGGACGCCCGGAACGACAGCTCGACCTTGGCGGACTCGGCGACGTACGACCGTCCCGCCCGGATACCCTCCTGGATCGCCCGTCGGGTCAGGTCGTCGGCCAGGACGACCGTCTGGGGCCGTCCGACGGGGTCCGGGTCGCGGTGGGCGTCGCTGCTGCCCATCGCCGGGATCCAGTCGCGCCCGTCCCGCACGGAGGCCACCAGCATGCTGTCCCAGTCGGCGAGGGCCACCTCGTCGTCGGGCGTGTAGGGGCCGTTCCACACCTCGACCGCGTCCGCCTCGCCGAAGCCGAACTTCCAGTTGCAGCCGACGCAGGTGGCGTGCGGGTGGGCCGGGACGACCAGGCCTCCGGCGCGACGGATCTGGCGGGCGAACCGGCCGAAGCGGTTGTCGCGGGCCCGGTAGCGCCAGTCGACGAAGGTGCCCGGGTCGGTGCCGAGCGCGACGACGTGACCGTTGCGCGTGGTGACCTCCTCGCCCAGCATGACCAGCAGGTCGTCCCCGGCCACGTCCGACCAGTGGGCGTGCGCCGCGTGCGTGTTGTGCTCGGAGGAGTTGATGAAGTCCAGCCCCGCCGCCCGCGCCAGCGCCCCGATCTCGGCGGGGGTGCGACGGCCATCCGAATACCAGGAGTGCAGATGGCAGTCGCCCCGGTACCAGGCACGGCCCCGGCCCCTGGCCCGGTCCGGCGGGTACACGGGCCGGGCGGCCTCGCCCGGCTCGCCGTACGTCAGCGTGATCGTGATCTCGTACGACAGGCCCTGTGGGGCGACCGTGTACGGGCCGAGCGCGATGTGCCAGGTGCCCTCGCGCACCGGGCCCGGGATGTAGCCGGGCGTCGCCTCGTCCGCACGGATGAAGAACTCCGTGCGCGCCCCGCCCGACCAGCCACGGAAGCCCCGGCCGCCGAGCTCGGTGCCGCGGTCGTCGAAGATGCCGATGTCGAGGGCGTTGCCGGTCGTGCCGGCCGGGACGGACGGGCGGTCGTAGGTGTAGGCGACCTTGATCTCCCGGACGCCGGCCGGGACCTCGACCGGCACGTACACGAAGTCGGGGGAGCCGGGCGGCAGGGTGCCGCGCACCGTTCTGCTCTCCTGGTCCCGGTCGCCCTGGTTCCCGTCGGCCGCTGAAGCGAAGCTCACGCTTCCCAACGTAAGCGCGGCAGCCGCTCCCGTCACGAACAGAGCGCGCCGGCCGAGCCCGCCGTGGTTGTCCTCGCACATACTGCTGCTCCCCAGGTGTCGTCCGCTGACATGGCATGGGTGGTGCAGGGGTGGTGCGTGCAACCTTTGTATTGAGCCGTGAACCGGCGTGTAAGGGAAGGGGATCCGGCGGCGGGAAACAGCCGAACAGGCCGGGTCGGCCAGGGAGTTCAGGCGGTGAGTCCGGCGTCGCGTGCCAGCAGGGCCGCCTGCACCCGGTTGGCGACCTCCAGCGCGGTGAGGATGCGGCTGACGTGGGCCTTGACGGTGCTCTCGCGCATGCCGAGACGGTCGGCGATGTCGGCGTTGGTCTCCCCCTGGGCGAGCAGGGTCAGCACCTCGCGTTCCCGGGGCGTGAGCCGGTCGAGGCGGGCGCGGGCGGCGGTCGCCCGCGGGCCGCCCGAGCGGTGGTAGCGGTCGATGAGGCGGCGGGCGGCGCTGGGGTGGAGCATCGCCGAGCCCGCGGCGACGAGGTGGACGGCGCGCAGGATCTCGGCCGGGTCCGTGTCCTTCAGCAGGAAGCCGTCGGCCCCGGCCGCGAGGGCGTCGTAGACGTACTCGTCGAGATCGAAGGTGGTCAGCGTGATCACCCTCGGGGGACGGTGCAGGGCGCGCAGCCGGGCCGTGGCCGTGATGCCGTCCATGCGGGGCATGCGGACGTCCACGAGGGCGACGTCGACGCGGTGCACGGTGGCCTGCTCGACGGCGTGCAGGCCGTCGGAGGCCTGCGCGACTACCTCGATGCCCGGGTCGCCGTCGAGCAGGTCGGTGAGGCCCAGGCGGACCAGGGCGTCGTCGTCGGCGATCATGGCGCGGATCATGCGGGGGTGCCGTTCTGTTCGACGGCGGCGGGGTGCGGGATGCGGGCGGCCAGCCGCCAGCTGCCGGCCCCGCCGGGTCCGGCGTGCAGGTGGCCGCCGAGGGCGGTGACGCGCTCGCGCAGGCCGACCAGTCCGAAACCGGAGGTGACGGCGTGTGCGGCCGGGCCGCCGGGGGCGTTGGTGACCTCCACGGTGGTGGCGGGCGGCCGGTAGCAGAGCTGGATGCGTACCGGGGCGCCCTCGGCGTGCTTACGGGCGTTCGTCAATGCTTCCTGGACGAGCCGGTAGACGGCCAACCGGTGCGCGGCGGGAGCCTCCTCGGGCCGGCCGTCGACCCGCAGCTCGGCCTGTTGTCCCGCCGCCCGTGCTTGCTCGACCAGTGCGTCCACGTCGCGCAGGACGGGGACGGGAGTGGCCTCGGCGGGCTCGGACCCGGGGTCGCGCAGGGCTCCGAGGACGTCGCGGAGGTCGGCCAGGGCCTCGGTGGAGGCGGTGCGCAGCAGGGCCAGGCGTTCCACGACCGGCGCGGGCAACTGCTCGTTGCGGGTCGCGAGGACGCCCGTGTGCAGGGCGATCAGGCTCAGGCGGTGGGCCAGTACGTCGTGCATCTCCGCGGCGATCCGCGACCGCTCGGCGGCCCGGGCGGCCTCCTCGCGCAACTCCCGCTCGATCCGCAGATGCTCGACCTGGTCGCCCAGCGCCTTCAGCAGCCGGCGGCGGTTGCCCACCCACAGCCCGCCCACCAGGGCCAGCAGCACGAACAGGGTGGAGCCGTACTGCTGCGGGGTCCACAGCGAGACCGCCGGGGGGATGAGCAGGTTGGCGCCCAGCGCGGCCGCGGCGCAGCCCACCGCGACCCGGGCACGCCGGCGCGCCGCCAGGTCGAACAGCACGACGAGCAGCAGCGGCAGCAGCGGCCATCCCCACAGCCCGGTCGCCGCAGTGGCCGGCACGGCGGAGGCGTACCAGGGCAACCGGCGCGCCAGCAGGGCCACTCCGCACAGCACCGCCGTGACGGTGGCCGACGTGACGTACCGGCCGCCGGCGGTGGAGGCGCTGTTCAGCACGGCGAGGGCGGTCAGCAGCACGACCAGGCACCAGCGCCCGTAGGTGCCCCACAGCAGGCTCACACTCCGCATCACTCCCCGGATCCTAGGCGGGCCGGGCCTGTCCGGCCTCCGACCTCGGTCGCCCTCGACCCCCTACCTTCGTAGGGGAGGACCGCCGCACAACGAAGGATTTCCGGGCACGGACCGCTTCCTAGCGTCGAACCATGGATTCCCGAACCATGGACTGGACGTTCCTCACCGAAGCGGCCCGTGATCCGCGCACCACCGGCGCCGTCGCCCCCAGCGGCAAGGCCCTGGCCCGTGCCCTGACCGACCCGGTGCGCGCCCTCGCGCCACGGCCGCTGACCGTCCTTGAGGCGGGAGCCGGAACCGGAGCGGTCACCCGCGCCCTCATCCCGCAGCTGCCGCCGGGCAGCCGTCTGGACGTCGTCGAGGCCAACCCCCGCTTCGCCGGCCGGCTGCGCCGCCTCGTCGGCACGCACCCCTTCCTGGCCGGGGAGCCCCAGCGGGTCCGGGTCCACCGCTCCTACGTCGAGGACCTGCCGGGCGAACAGCGCTACGACGTGATCGTCTCCGGCCTGCCCCTGACCAACTTCACCCCCGGCCAGGTCGAAACGATCATGGCCCGGTACCTGGAGCTCCTCCACCCCGGCGGCACCCTCACCTACTTCGCCTACCGGGGCACCCGGCAGGCCCGCGCCCTGCTGTCCTCCCGCGCGGAAGCGCGTCGGCACCACGCCGTCGAGGAGGTCATGGCCGCTTACCGACTCCGGTACGCCACCGGCCGCTGGTCGGTGTGGGCGAACCTGCCCCCGGCCAGGGTCTGGCAGCTGCGGCGCCCGTGCCGCGACGCGCCGGGCGCGCGGGACGTGCTGTACGACGTCACCGGAGCCCGCCGGTGACCGTCCCCTCGGACGTCCTCGGCCACGTCCCCGCCACCACCGCCTACGCGGTCCTGGCGGTGGCGGTCCTGGCCGAGTCCGTCCTCCTGGTCGGCGCATTCGTCCCCACCCTCGGCCTGCTTCTGGCGGCCGGGGCGCTGGCCCGCACCGGGCACCTGAGCCTGCCGCTCGTCGTCGGGGTCGCGGCGGGTGCCGCGGTGGCCGGTGACCTGCTCGGCCACCGCACCGGAGCCCTGCTCGGCGACCGCCTGCGCACGGGACGCCTCGGCAGCCGTGTCCCGGCCACCGCCTGGCGGAACGCCGAGACCCGGATGCACCGCCGCGGCGGCCAGGCCGTGTTCCTGGCCCGCTTCGTCCCGGTGCTCCGCACGCTCACCCCCCACCTCGCGGGCGCCACCCGCCTGCCCTACCACCGCATCGCGCCCTACAGCGCCGTCGCCGCCCTCCTGTGGGCCACCGCCGAGGCCGGCACCGGCTACGCGGCGATCGCGACGGTCACCTGAGAATGCGGACAGAGTATGCCGACCGGTCGGTATGGACAGTCGAGTGCCTCTCGGGTAGAGATGGCTCATGCGCATCGCCGTAACGATCTTCCTCACCGACGAGACGATCGCCCCGACCCGGCTCGCACGTGAGCTGGAGGACCGCGGTTTCGCCGGTGTGTATCTGCCCGAGCACACGCACATCCCCGTCGAGCGGACCACCCCGTACCCGGCGGGCGGGGAGCTGCCGCGCGAGTACGGACGTACCCTCGACCCGTTCGTGGCGCTCGGCCAGGCCGCCGCCGTCACCGAGCGGCTCGGCCTCGGCACGGGCATCACGCTCGTCGCCCAGCACGACCCGATCGACCTGGCCAAGCAGGTCGCGACCCTGGACCATCTGTCAGGCGGCCGGTTCACGTTCGGGCTCGGCTTCGGCTGGAACGTCGAGGAGGCCGCCGACCACGGCGTAGGGTGGCGCACCCGGCGCGAGCTGGTGCGGGACCGGATGGCGCTGATGCGGGCGCTGTGGTCGGAGGAACCGGTCGCGTACGAGGGGGAGTTCGGCAGCGTCCGGGCCAGTCACGCGCACCCCAAGCCCGTGCGGAAGCCGCGCGGCCCGGTCGTCGGCCCGCGCACGCTCGTCGGCGGCGCCGCCGGGCCCAAGCTGTTCTCCCACATCTGCGAGTACGCCGACGGCTGGCTCCCCATCGGCGGCCGAGGCCTCTCCGAGTCCCTGCCGCTGCTGCGTACCGCCTGGACCGAGGCGGGCCGCGACCCCCAGGCCCTCCAGGTCGTCCCGTACGCCGTCCACCCGACCCCGGGCAAGCTCGCCCACTACGCCGACCTGGGCATCGAGGAGGTCGTGGCGCAACTGCCGCCGGCGGGGGAGGCGGAGGTGCTGAAGGCGCTGGACGGGCTGACGGGATATCTTCCAGGTACCTGACAACTCGGTCCTGGCACAGGGGGAGAGCGCACCGTCATGAGGATCGCCTGGTTAGGGTGGCTCGCGCGGCACTTCACCGAATACGGCTACAGCCAAGGGCTGTTGCGCGCCGCGATCGGCACGTCGGCCGTGCTCGTGACCGCGGCCCTGGTCTGGTTCGCCCTGCACCGCCACAGGCCGCTCGCCGTGGTCCTCAGCGGCCTCGTGTCCGCCCTGGGCATCGGGTGGCTGGCCTTCCACTGACGGGGCCCGACCCGGTTGATCAGCGCGATCGTATGCTCGAAGGATGACGACTTCCGCGACCTCCGGAACCGGCCCCACCGAGAACTCCATGCGTCGCGCCCTGAAACGGGCCAGGGACGGCGTCTCGCTCGACGTCGCCGAGGCCGCCGTCCTGCTCCAGGCCCGGGGTGCGCACCTGGAGGACTTGGCGGCCTCGGCCGCCCGGGTGCGGGACGCGGGCCTGGAGGCGGCCGGCCGCCCCGGCGTCATCACGTACTCGAAGAGCGTCTTCATCCCGCTGACCCGGCTGTGCCGGGACAAGTGCCACTACTGCACGTTCGTCACCGTCCCCGGCAAGCTGCGCCGGGAGGGCCACGGGATGTTCATGTCCCCCGACGAGGTCCTGGACATCGCCCGCAAGGGCGCCGCCCTGGGCTGCAAGGAAGCCCTCATCACCCTCGGCGACAAGCCCGAGGACCGCTGGCCTCAGGCGCGCGAGTGGCTCGACGCGCACGGCTACGACGACACCATCGCCTACGTCCGCGCCATCTCCATCCGCATCCTGGAGGAGACGGGACTCCTCCCGCACCTGAACCCGGGCGTCATGAGCTGGACCGACTTCCAGCGGCTGAAGCCCGTCGCGCCCAGCATGGGCATGATGCTGGAGACGACCGCGACCCGGCTCTGGTCCGAGCCGGGCGGCCCCCACCACGGTTCTCCCGACAAGGAACCGGCCGTCCGCCTGCGCGTCCTGGAGGACGCCGGCCGCTCCTCCGTCCCCTTCACCTCGGGGATCCTCATAGGCATCGGCGAGAACTACGAGGAGCGCGCCGAGTCCCTGTTCGCGCTGCGCAAGGTCTCCCGGGCCTACCACGGCGTCCAGGAGCTGATCATCCAGAACTTCCGCGCCAAGCCGGACACGGCGATGCGCGGCATGCCCGACGCGGAACTGGACGAACTGGTCGCCACGGTGGCCGTCGCCCGCCTCCTCATGGGGCCTTCGGGCTGTATCCAGGCCCCGCCCAACCTCGTCGACGACGAGTACGAGCGGCTGATCGGCGCCGGTATCGACGACTGGGGCGGGGTGTCCCCGCTCACCATCGACCACGTCAACCCCGAGCGCCCCTGGCCGCAGATCGACCAGCTCGCCGAGAAGTCCCGGGCGGCCGGTTTCGAACTGCGGGAACGGCTCTGCGTGTATCCGGAGTTCGTGCGGCGCGGCGAGCCCTGGCTGGACCCGCGGCTGCGCCCGCACGTGGCCGCGCTGGCCGACCCGGAGACGGGCCTCGCCCGCCCCGAGGCCCTGCCGCAGGGCCTGCCGTGGCAGGAGCCGGAGGAGGTCTTCGTCGCCTCCGGCCGCACGGACCTGCACTCCTCGATCGACTCCGAGGGCCGTACGTCGGACCGCCGGGACGACTTCGACGAGGTGTACGGCGACTGGGGCGCCCTGCGCGAGGCGGCCGCCCCGGGCATGGCGCCGGAGCGCATCGACACCGACGTACGGCAGGCCCTGCGCACCGCGGCCGACGACCCCACGAAGCTCACCGACGACGAGGCGCTGGCCCTGCTGCACGCGGACGGCCCGGCCCTGGACGCCCTCGCGCAGGTCGCCGACGACGTACGGAAGTCGGCCGTGGGCGACGACGTCACCTACATCGTCACCCGCAACATCAACTTCACCAACGTCTGCTACACGGGCTGCCGTTTCTGCGCCTTCGCCCAGCGCCGCACGGACGCCGACGCCTACACCCTGTCCCTGGACCAGGTCGCCGACCGGGCCCAGCAGGCCTGGGACGTCGGCGCGGTGGAGGTCTGCATGCAGGGCGGCATCCACCCGGACCTGCCCGGCACGGCGTACTTCGACATCGCGCGGGCCGTGAAGGAACGCGTCCCCGGCATGCACGTGCACGCCTTCTCGCCGATGGAGGTCGTCAACGGCGCGACCCGCACCGGCATGTCGATCCGCGAGTGGCTGACGGCGGCCAAGGAAGCGGGCCTGGACACCATCCCGGGCACGGCCGCCGAGATCCTCGACGACGAGGTCCGCTGGATCCTCACCAAGGGCAAGCTGCCCGCGGCGGACTGGATCGAGGTCGTCACGGCGGCCCACGAGCTGGGCATCCGGTCGTCCTCGACGATGATGTACGGGCACGTCGACCAGCCCCGCCACTGGCTCGGGCACCTGCGCACCCTGGCCGGCATCCAGCAGCGCACCGGCGGCTTCACCGAGTTCGTGACGCTGCCGTTCGTGCACACCAACGCGCCCGTGTACCTCGCGGGGATCGCCCGCCCCGGCCCGACCATGCGGGACAACCGCGCGGTCACGGCCATGGCCCGGCTCCTGCTGCACCCGTACATCCCCAACATCCAGACCAGCTGGGTGAAGCTGGGCACCGAGGGCGCGGCCGAGATGCTCCGCTCGGGCGCCAACGACCTCGGCGGGACGCTCATGGAGGAGACGATCTCCCGCATGGCGGGCTCCTCCTACGGCTCGTACAAGTCGGTCAAGGACCTCATCGCGGTGGCCGACGCCGCGGGCCGCCCGGCGAAGCCCCGGAACACCCTGTACGGGGAGGTCCCGCAGGAGCGCCAGCGGGCGGCGGAGGCGTCGGACGGGCATCTGCCGGAGTTGCTGCCGGTGCTGGACTGAGCGACCGACCGTCTACTGGCCCCCGGTGTCCGCCGGTTGCTGCGCTGTCACGGCGCGGTCGGCGGTGGCGCCGGGGATCGGTGGTGGCGGGCGGCCGTGGCGCGGTTCAGCCGATGCCGGGGGCTGTCTGCCGGAACTGCTGCCGGTTCTCGGCTGACGGTCTACTGGCCCCCGGTGTCCGCCGGCTGACGTGCCGTCAAGGTGCGGTCAGCGGTGGCGCCGGGGCTCGCCGGTCGCGGGGGAGCCGTGTGCCGGCCCAGCCAGAGCAGCAGCAGGCCGAGGGAGCAGGCGAGCGCCGGCCAGTAGACGTAGCGGAAGTTCGTCGCGGGCATGATCGGCAGATAGCCGAGGATGTATGCCGCCGAGCTGATGCCCAGCGCCCGGACCGGCATCGAGAAGGTGCCCTTGCCGGGGCGGATCGCGAGCACCAGCGCGACGGCCAGCCAGAACCAGCCCCGGAACAGCCACCGCACGTCCGTGGTCATGCCGGTGACGTACGTGTCGAGCATGTCCTCCAGCCGTGGGTGCGCCACCTCGATGCCTAGGTCGTTGCGGCTGACCCCCGGGTGGTACGGATAGCCGGTCTCGAACAGCAGACTCGCGAAGAGCCGCAGCCGGTACTGGAGATAGTGCGGCACATGCCCGCTCATCTCGCGCAGCCACAGGGACGTGATCTCGTCGGAGTCCCCGCGCAGCCCGTCCGCCGGGCGTTCGTAACAGGCCCAGTAGGCGTCCGACAGGGCGCCGACGCGCCTGCACTCCTGAGCCGCGGCCACGAGGCGGTCGCGCAGGCCGGGTGGCACATCCGCCGACCGGAGCTCGTCCACCTTCAGCACATGGACCAGGTCGTCGATCATGATCTGCGCGCCCTGTTTCGTCTGGAGGGGCCGCGCGAACAGGGAGATGGCGACGGCCGGCACGACGAGGGCGGCCACGAGCGCCGCCGTGCATGTCACCCACGTACGGCGTCCGGGTGCGCCCCACAGCGCGAGGACCAGCATGACGAAGACGGGGATCGCGGCGACGAAGGCGTTCTTGCGCACCAGCATGGCGTACGCGAGGAACAGCACGCCCAGCCAGAGCAGCCCCCACCGCACGGCGGGCCGAACCCGCCTGTCCCGCAGCCGCAGCCCGGTGAACGCGACAGCGCACGTGGCGAGCAGCGCGAACGCCGCGTGGACGTCCTTCCACACCACCCCGACGAACGTCAGCACGAAGGGAGCCGCCCCCAGCCCGAGCACCGCGAGCGAACCGGCGCGGCTCGCGGTCAGCTCCCAGACGCGCCAGGCCAGCACCCAGAGCGCTGCCCAGAGGACGACGGACTGGAGGACGGCCATGGAGGCGAACGACCCGGTCACGGCGATGAGCGCACGCCACACCAGGCTGAGCACGGGTGGATGCCAGTCGGTCAGCGGCGTCTGCCCCCTGGCCTGCCGGAGCTGGTCGAGGCTGTCGGGACTCAGGTAGCCGGGGGCGAACACGAGGATCGTGCCCAGGCAGCAGACCGCGGCGACGGCGGCCAGCCCCCAGACCCAGCGCTGCGCACGCGGCACCCATGGCATTTGTCCCATATGCCGGATGCTAGCGGGTCGCCGGGTGCCGACGGCTCAGGGTGCGACGAAGACGTAGCGCCGGTAGGCGTAGAAGCGGAACAGGGTCGCGAGCACCCAGCCGAAAATGCGGGCGGTGTTGTCGCTGAGCGCCGAGTCGAGCCCGAGCAACTGCCGGGACGCGAAGACCGTGCCCGCCGTGATGGCGAGACCGACGCCGTTCGCGACGAGGAACAGGCCCAGTTCGTGAGCCACCTTCTCGCGGTGCTGGTGCCGGTAGGTCCAGTAGCGGTTCCCGGCCCAGCTGAAGAGCGTGGCGGCGCCGGTCGCGACGACGGACGCCTGGACGGGAGCGGCTCCCATCGGCCCGCCGGCCGCGCCGCCGGGCAGCCCGAAGACCAGCAGGTTGTAACCGCCGTTGTCCACGACGAAGGCCAGGGCCCCGACGACTCCGAACTTGGCGGCCTCGCGCCAGACATCCCGAACGGCATCACGGACGGAACGTGTCACAGAGGCGAAAACCGGCACAGAGCGAGACTAGCCACCCGGCGCGCCCCCACCCCACGGACGCGCTTATATCGCATGATTTACCCCATATCAGACGCTTGCTCAGGTCAGGAGTGGGGAGTGGTCGTGGAACCGACGATCGCGTGTGTCGTGCCGTGCCACAACGAGGAGGCGGCCGTCGGCAAGGTGGTCGGCGACCTGCGCGCGGCCCTCCCCGAGGCCGTCGTCTACGTCTACGACAACGCCTCCACCGACCGCACCGCGGAGGTCGCCCGTGCGGCGGGCGCGATCGTCCGCCAGGAGCCCCGCAAGGGCAAGGGCAACGTCATCCGCCGCGCCTTCGCCGACGTCGACGCCGACGCCGTGCTCATCGTCGACGGCGACGACACCTACGACGCCTCGCGCGCCCGGGACCTGGTGGACCTGCTCTTCGAGGGGCCGTACGACCAGGTCGTCGGCGCCCGCCGGGTGACGGACGACGGCGCCTACCGGACCGGACACGCGGTCGGCAACAAGCTGCTCACCGGGGCCGTGCGGTCCCTGTTCGGCAACGACGTGACCGACATGCTCAGCGGCTACCGGGTCTTCTCGCGCCGCTTCGTGAAGTCCTTCCCGGCGCTGGCCCGGGAGTTCGAGACCGAGACCGAGATGACGATCCACGCCCTGCACCTCCGTCTCCCCACGGCCGAGGTGGTCGTGGACTACCGGGTCCGGCCCGCCGGCAGCGAGAGCAAACTGCGCACCTACCGGGACGGCTGGCGCATCCTGCGGGTCATCCTCGACCTGGCGCGCCGTGAGCGCCCCTCCCTCGTCCACACCGTGATCGCCGGCGTCCTGGCCCTGATCTCGGTCGTCCTCGGCATCCCCGTCATCGCCGAATTCGTCCGCACGGGCACGGTGCCCCGCGTCCCCACGGCGATCCTCGCCGCCGCGATCATGACCATCGCCGCGCTCGTCCTGCTCGTGGGCTACATCCTCGAGTCGCTCACACACATGCGGCAGGAGCAGAGCCGGCTCGCGCACCTCGCCTACCCGGCCCCCGTCCGCACCCCGCGCTACACCACCCACGGAGCCGGCATCGGCCCCGTACCGGTCCGGAAAACCGTCGACGGCCCCTAGCTTGATCTTTAACCTCGGGCCTCGAACGGCTCGTCGTACTTGATCACTCGCGTCGGTAACTG